>JAFAUA010000478.1 GCA_019243595.1 Acidimicrobiia bacterium | reverse complement strand
CGTCTACGACGTCGGCGAGGGCGCCCACGTCGTGATCAACCCGGTGCTCAGCGACTTTCGGGATGAGTGGACGTACCACGAGGGTTGCCTGTCGGTTCCCGAGCTGTGGTGGGACATCCATCGGGCCAAGCAGGTCCGCCTCACCGGGCTCGACCTCGACGGCAACGAGCTCGACATCGAGGCCGACGAGCTGTTGGCCCGGGTGTTCCAGCACGAGGTCGACCACCTCGACGGCGTGCTGCTCCTCGAGCGGGTCAGTGCTGACGAGCGCAAAGACGCCATGCGCGCCCTGCGCCAGCGCGCCCTTGGGCTCCCGGGCGACAGAGCAGTTCCGAACAACACGGCCGAGGCGCCGCGCTGAGACTCGCCTTCCTCGGGACGCCGGGTGTGGCGGTCCCGCCGATGCGGGCCCTCGTCGAGGATGGCCACGAGGTTCGCCTGGTCGTGACGCGCGCCGACAAGCGCCGGGGCCGCGGCGGAGCCCTGATGCCGAGCCCAGTGAAGGCAGCTGCCCAAGAGCTGGGGCTCACCGTCACTGATCAGGTCGACGATGTGATCGACGCCGGCGCCGAGCTCGGTGTCGTCGTCGCTTTCGGGCGCCTCATCAAGCCGCACGTGTTGGCCGCCTTGCCGATGGTGAACGTGCACTTCTCGCTGCTGCCTCGCTGGCGCGGTGCGGCGCCCCTCGAGCGGGCCATCCTCGCCGGAGACGCCGAGACCGGTGTCTGCCTCATGGAGTTGGAAGAGGGCCTTGACACGGGCCCGGTGTACGCATGCGAGAGGGTCCCCATCGGGCCCGAGGAGACGGCAGCCGAGCTTCGCACCCGACTGGTCGACGCCGGCACCCACCTGCTCGTGCAGGCTCTCCGCACCGGGCTCGGCACGCCCGCCCCGCAGGAGGGCGAGCCGACGTATGCCGACAAGATCGATCCCGCCGAACATCACATCGACTGGACCCGACCCGCGGTCGAGGTGCACCGCGTCGTGCGGGTCGGCGACGCGTGGACGACGTTCCGGGGCAAGCGACTCAAGGTGTTGCGCGCGCTGCTGTCGTCGAACGGGCTGGCGCCCGGCGCCATCGACGGGCTGCGGGTCGGCGCCGGCGACGGCGCCCTCGAGCTCGTCGAGGTACAACCCGAGGGCAAGGCGGCGATGCCCGCGTCTGCGTGGGTGAACGGTGCCCATCCAAGGAGCGACGAACGCCTCGGCGAGTGAAGGTCGACCGGGCGCGCGAGCTCGCTCTCGCGACGCTGACCAGGATCGACAAGTTCGAGAAGTACGCCAACCTCGAGTTGCCGCCAACGCTCGGCCGTTCGGGGTTGCCCGAGCGCGACCGAGCCTTTGTGACGGAGCTCGTCTACGGCACGATCCGCATGCGGCGAGCATGTGACTGGCTGGTGGACCGATTCGTAGAGCGTGAGCTCGACATCGACACGCGCAACCTGTTGCGAATGGGCGCCTACCAGCTCCAATTCCTGGGAACCCCGGCGTATGCGGTGGTGTCGACGTCGGTCGAGCTTGGCGGCCGGGCCAGCAAGCTCGTCGAGGCGGTGCTTCGCCGGGTCGCAGAGCATGAGCCCGATTGGCCCGACGAGGCGACCCGCCTGAGTTACCCGGACTGGATCGTCCAGCGACTGGTCGAGGACCTCGGGACTGACGACGCCATGGCCGCCCTCGAGACCATGAACAAAGCGCCGACCGTGCACGAGCGGCCCGACGGCTACGTGCAGGATCTGGCGTCACAGTGGACCGCGGATTACGTCGGTGCGGAGGCGGGCGAGCGCGTTGTCGACCTGTGCGCGGCGCCCGGCGGCAAGGCCACGTGGATGGGCCGGACGGGGGCGTTCGTGGCCGCGGGCGACATACGACCCAACAGGGCAACACGCGTCCGCGAGAACGCGGCACGCACCGGCGCAAAGACCGTCGCCGCCTTCGCCGGCGACGCTCGCCGCCCACCGCTGCGTGCTGCGGACCGGGTGCTCATCGACGCCCCCTGCTCGGGGCTCGGCGTGCTGCGCCGTCGCCCAGACGCCCGGTGGCGAATCAAGCCCGAAGCCGTCATCGAACTGGAGACTCTGCAGCGGGACATTCTCACGGCGGCGGCCGACCTTGTCCGGCCCGGAGGTCGCTTCGTCTACAGCGTCTGCACCCTGATCAACGCCGAGACGCTCGCCATCGACGAGTGGCTCGCGACCGAACACTCCGATCTCCTCGCGGAGCCGCCGCCCGCCGAACCCTGGCGCCCAGCGGGCCGCGGTGCTCGACTCCTCCCGCAGGACGCTGACACCGACGGCATGTACGTCCTCGGGCTCCGCCGCAAGGGGGGGTAACCCGTATGTACGATCGATGGCGTGTCCCGGATTGCACCCTCGATCTTGTCGGCTGACTTCGCATGCCTGGGCGATGCCGTCGCCACCGTGGCGCCCGAGGCCGACCTGCTCCACGTCGACGTCATGGACGGGCACTTCGTGCCCAACCTCACGATTGGTCCACCGGTGGTCAAGTCGCTGCGCCGCCGGACCGATCTCTACTTCGACTGCCACCTCATGGTCGACAATCCCGGTGACTTCCTCGAAGACTTCGCCGCCGCCGGTGCCAACGGTTGCACGGTGCACGCCGAGCTTGATGACGTCACGTCCCTGTTCGGTGAGATGCGCCGGCTCGGCCTCGACGTGGGGCTCGCCGTGAACCCAGAGACGCCACTGGAGGCGGCCCTCCCGCACCTCGCCCACATCGACCTTCTGCTGTTGATGACGGTCCACCCCGGCTTCGGCGGTCAGGAGTTCATCGCCGACGTCATGGACAAGGTGAAGGTCGCCCGCCACGAGATCGACCGCGGCGAGGTCCAGGTCGCTCTCCAGGTCGACGGCGGGATCAGCGAGAAGACGGCGCCGATTGCCGCCGCTGCTGGCGCCGACACCTTCGTCGCCGGCAGCGCCATCTTCCACGCCGACGATCCTCTCAAGGCTGCGAAGCGAATCCGGAAGGCCATTGCCTGAGCGCATCCTCGTCGTCGACGACGACCGCGACATCTGCCGGTCCATCGAGATCGTTCTCCGGCTCGAGGGCTACGACGTGCACATCGCCTACGAGGGCGAGCAGGCCGTCGAGGAGGCAACGCGGATCCAGCCCGACCTCGTCCTGCTCGACATGATGATGCCGGGCATCGACGGCTACGAGGTAACCAAGCGCCTCCGCCACGACCCCCGCACGGCGACGGCGTCGATCATCATGCTTACGGCCCGGTCGCTTCCGGCCGACAAGGTGCTGGGGCTCACCGCGGGCTGCGATGACTACATCGTCAAGCCCTTCGACCCGTCCGAGCTCGTCGCCCGCGTGCAGTCGGCGCTGCGCCGCTCGCGTCAGATGCGCGAGGTCTCGCCGCTCACCGGTCTTCCCGGCAACTTCCAGATCGCCGCTGAGTTGGAGCGCTTGGTCGGCGAGGAGTCGACCGAGTTCGCCGTGCTGTACGCCGACCTCGACGACTTCAAGGCCTTCAACGACCACTACGGATTCATGCGCGGCGACGAGGCGATCCGGGCAACTGGGCGGCTCCTCACCGACGCCCTTGCCCGCCACCGTGCATCGCCGAGCTTCGCCGGTCACATCGGCGGCGACGACTTCGTCTTGGTGACTTCGGCGGCCAACGCCGAAACCATCGCCCAGGACATCGTCAGCAACTTCGACGCCATCGCGCCCGGCCTCTACGACGACGAAGACCGCGAGCGGGGCTACATCGAAGTGGCCGACCGCCGCGGCGTGCTGCACCACTATCCGTTCCTCTCGGTGTCGATCGGCATCGCCAGCAGTGCCACCCGGCCGATCCGCAGCCAGTGGGAGGCATCCTCGGTCGCCACCGAGATGAAGGCGGTCGCCAAGCGCAAGGTCGGCTCGTCCTACGAGATCGACCGCCGCCGCACTTGAGCCTCCGCGCCAAGGTCCTCACCGTCTCCGATGGGGTCATTGCCGGCACCCGGGAAGACAAGTCCGGCGCCGCCCTGCTCGCGCGGTTGACGGAGGCCGGCTACGACGTGGTCGACCGGCGGGCGGTCGCCGACGGCGTCGACAACGTCGCCCACGCCCTGCGAGAGCTGACCGCCGGGTTCGCAGGGTTGGTGGTCACCACCGGCGGTACCGGGTTCGCCCCTCGCGACCTCACGCCCGAGGGGACGCGAAAGGTGCTGGACCGGGAGGCCCCGGGCCTCGCCGAGGCGATGCGCCTGGTCAGCCCCAAGGGGCGCCTGTCCCGGGGGATGGCGGGAACCGCGGACCGGGCGATCGTCCTGAACACCCCGGGCTCGTCGGCGGGCGCCGTCGAGTGCCTGGAGGCCGTCCTCGACGTCTTGCCCCACGCCCTCGCCCTCCTGGCCGAGGAGCCCACGTCTCACTAGCTTGACTCCCCGGTCACGTTCTGTTCGACTATACGAACGGACCGTTCGACAGATCGAGCAGTATGAGTGAGCGAGCCATGCGGAGGGCGATTGGGGTGGCCTCGGCGGTCCGCGCCTCGACGTCGCCCAACCCCTGGGTGGGGGCCGTGGTCGACCCTGGCTGCTACGAGGGCGCGACCCAGCCCCCCGGAGGACCCCACGCCGAGATCGTCGCCCTCGAGGCGGCCGGCGACGCAGCTAGGGGCGCCACGCTCGTGGTCACCCTCGAACCGTGCGCCCACCACGGGCGGACGCCGCCGTGTGTCGACGCCATCATCGAGGCCGGCGTCGCCCGGGTCGTGGTCGGGATCGAGGATCCCGACCCGAACGTGCGGGGACGGGGGATCGCCCGGTTGCGGGAGGCAGGCATCGACGTCGAGGTCGGGGTGCTCGCCGACGAGGTCCGGGCCCAGTTGGCGCCGTACCTGAAGCACCGCAGCACCGGCCGGCCGTGGCTGGTGCTCAAGCTGGCCGCGTCGCTCGACGGCCGCACGGCTGCTCCCGATGGGTCGAGCCAGTGGATCACCGGGGAGGAGGCGCGGGCCGACGCCCACCGACTGCGGGCCGAGAGCGACGCCGTGATCGTCGGGGCGGGCACCGTTCGCGCCGACGACCCGTCGCTCACCGTCCGCCACGTCGAAGGGCGTGACCCGCTGCGCGTCGTGCTGGGCAAGGCACCCGCCGACGCCAAGGTGCACCCCGCCCTGGAGCTCGAGGGAGATCTCACCGCAGTCCTCGACGAGCTGGGCCGCCGCGGCGTCGTGCAGGCCCTGGTCGAAGGCGGTGCCACAGTTGCCGGCGCCTTCCACCGGGCCGGCCTCGTCGACCGCTACGTGGTGTACCTGGCGCCGACGCTCTTCGGAGGCGACGACGGCCGCCCGATGTTCGCCGGTGCCGGCGCAGCCACGATCGACGACGTCTGGCGCGGGCAGATCACCGACGTCGAGCGCCTCGGTGACGACCTGCGCCTGGAGCTGACCTCACATTGGAACTGACCAGCTGATGTTCACCGGAATCGTCGAAGAGCTGGGCTCGGTGCGGGAGCGGGATGGCGGCCGCTTCACCTTCGCCGCCCACACCATCCTCGAGGACCTGAAGATCGGCGATTCGGTGGCGGTCAACGGCTGCTGTCTGACCGTCGTCGAGATCGGTGAGAGCTGGTGGCGGGCCGACGCCGTCGACGAGACGCTCGGGCGCACAAATCTGGCCGACCTCGGTCCCGGGAATCCGGTGAACCTCGAGCGACCCGTGCGCCTGGCCGACCGCCTCGGCGGCCACCTCGTGCAGGGACACGTCGATGCCGTGGGGGAGATCGCCACCGCCGCGCCCGGCCTCCGGGTGAAGGCCCCGTCCGAGGTCCTTCGCTACGTCGTCACCAAGGGCTCGATCACCGTCGACGGATGCAGCCTGACGGTGGTCGACGTGTTCGACGACGGCTTCTCGATCGCCATCATTCCGCACACCGCCGAGGTCACGACGCTGGGGCGAAAGGGCCCCGGCGACCGCGTCAATCTCGAGGTCGACCTCGTCGCCAAGTATGTAGAGCGCCTCGTAATCAAGGAGAATTGAGTCATGCCCTTCGCTGACATCGAGGACGCCATCGCCGCCATCGGAGCGGGCGAGATGATCATCGTGGTCGACGACGCCGACCGCGAGAACGAGGGCGACCTGATCATGGCGGCCGAGTACGCCACCGCCGACAAAATCGCCTTCTTCCTCAACCACACCTCCGGCGTCATCTGCATCCCGCTGACCGCGGATCGGGCCGACGCCCTCGACCTGCCGCCGATGGTGTCCGAGAACACCAACACCGAGAGCCAGCGCACGGCTTTCACGGTGTCCGTTGACTACCGCCACGGCACCACCACGGGGATCTCGGCGGGCGACCGGGCGGCGACCATCGCCGCCCTCATCGACCCTGCGACCCGGCCCGGTGACTTGGCGCGCCCCGGCCACACCTTCCCGCTCCGCTACCGCGAAGGTGGCGTGCTCAAGCGCGGCGGCCACACCGAGGCCAGCGTCGACCTGACCCGCATGGCCGGTCTGTATCCGGCGGGCGTGCTCTGCGAGATCGTCAGCGAGGACAAGACCGGGATGGCCCGGCTCCCGGAGCTCGAGCGCTTCGCCAAGAAGCACGGCCTGCTGCTGATCTCCATCGCCGACCTCATCCGCTACCGGCGCCAGCGCGAGAAGCTGGTCAAGCGCGTCGGCGAGGCGCGCATACCCACGGCCTGGGGCGACTTCACCTGCTACGCGTACGACTCGCTCCTCGACGGCGAGACCCACTTGGCCCTCGTGAAGGGCGCCGTGCAGGGCGAGGACAACGTGCTCGTCCGCGTGCACAGCGAGTGCCTCACCGGCGACGTCTTCGGATCGCTGCGCTGCGACTGCGGTCCCCAGCTGGAGGCGGCCCTCCGCCAGGTCGACGCCGAGGGCCTCGGCGTCGTCGTTTACCTCCGCGGCCACGAGGGCCGGGGCATCGGCATCGGCCACAAGCTGCGGGCCTACAGCCTGCAGGAGCAGGGCCTGGACACGCTGGACGCCAACCTCGAGCTCGGGTTCCCCGTCGACAGCCGCGAGTACGGCATCGGTGCCCAGATCCTGGTCGACCTCGGGATCACCACCATGCGCCTGCTCACCAACAACCCGGCCAAGTACGGTGGCCTCGAGGGCTTCGGCCTGGAGATCGTCGAGCGGGTACCGCTCCAGGCCGTCCCCAACCCCGAGAACATCGCCTACCTGCGCACCAAGAAGACGCGCATGGGCCACCTGCTGGAGGGGCTCGATGACTGAGGAGTCGAAATGACGGCGTACGAGGGTCAACTGCGGGGCGACGGGCTGCGTGTCGCCATCGCCGCCGGCCGCTTCAACGACTTCATCACCGAGCGCCTCCTCACCGGCGCCAAGGACGGCCTGGTGCGCCACGGCGTCGACGAGACCTCGATCACGGTCGCCTGGGCCCCCGGTGCCTTCGAGCTGCCGCTCGTCGCCCAGCGTCTGGCATCGTCGGGGGAGTACGACGCGATCATCTGCCTCGGCGCTGTCATCCGCGGCGCCACCGGCCACTACGAGCACGTGGCCGGGCAGTGCGCGGCGGGCATCGAGCGCGTCCAGCTCGATACCGGCGTGCCAGTCATCTTCGGCGTGCTGACGACGGAGAACGTGGAGCAGGCCATCGAACGGGCGGGCACCAAGGCCGGCAACAAGGGCTTCGAGTCGGCGATGACCGCCATCGAGATGGTCGACCTCCTGCGCCAGTTGCCCAAGCGGTCGGAGTAGGCCCTTGCTGAAGCTGGTCCTCCCCAAGGGGTCGCTCGAACGCGCCACGCTGGAGCTCTTCGAGGCGGCCGACCTCACCGTTTCGCGTTCGTCGGGCGTGGATTACCGCGCCAGCATCGACGACCCGCGCATCGACGAGGTCCGCATCCTGCGTCCCCAGGAGATCCCTCGCTACATCGCCGAGGGAACGTTCGACATCGGTATCACCGGCCGCGACTGGATCGAGGAGACGTCGAGCGAGGTTGTCTCGCTGTGCCAGCTGCACTACTCCAAGGCCACCGCTCGACCCATCAAGATGGTGCTCGCCGTCCCCAACGACTCGTCGTTCGAGCGGGTGGAAGATCTCCCGAGCGGCGTGCGCGTGTCCACGGAGTATCCGGACCTCACCCGGCGGTTCTTCGAGAAGCGCGGGGTCGACGCCCGGATCGAGCTGTCCTACGGCGCGACCGAGGCCAAGGTGCCCGACATCGTCGACGTGATCGTCGAGATCACCGAGACGGGTTCGGCCCTGCGGGCCGCCGGGCTGCGCGTCATCGAGACCATCCTCGTTTCGTTCACCGAGCTCATCGCCAACCCGGTTGCCTACGACGATCCCGTCAAGCGCCACGCCATGGGCCAGCTGCAGACCCTTCTCGAGGGCGCGCTGGAGGCGCGGGGCCGTGTCTTGGTGAAGCTCAACGTCGGCGAGGCCGACCTCGACAAGGTCATCGAGATCCTCCCGGCGATGAAGTCGCCAACGGTCTCCAAACTGTTCGGTGAGTCCGCCTACGCCGTCGAGGCCGTGGTCCCCAAGTCCGACATCAACACCCTGATCCCCGCGCTCAAGGACCACGGCGCCAGCGACATCATCGAGCTGCCGATCACCAAGATCGTCCACTAGCGGTGCAGGGGACGGTCGCGGAGTTCGACGAGCCCAAGGGCTACGGCACCGTCCGAAGCGAAGACGGCCAGTCCTTCTTCTTCCACTGCACCCAGATCGCCGACGGGACGCGGACGATTCCCGAGGGCGCGGAGGTGGAGTTCGAGGTCGTCCCCGGCCGCAACGGCCGCTGGGAAGCGACCGACATCAAGCGCCGCTGAAAGGCGCTACTCGGTAGGTGGGGGCGGCGCGCCGCCGGCTGACTTGATCTGGACGAAGGCCAGGCGAATCTGGGCGAGGGCGTCCCGCAGGGCTTCGGCGTCGGGGCCGAGGCGTTCGCCCAGGCCTTCGACGAGCGAACCGAGGGCGTCGATGGCGAGCTGGGCGTCGACGAAGTTCGGCGGCTGCTGGTTGAGGTGCAGGGCCGCGAGCTGGAACAGGCCGATGGCGTGGTTGGCGATGATGACCGACGCCGGCGTCTCGAGGAGCTGGCGCTGGACCTCGGCCAGCTCCGCCTCGAGCTCTTCGGGCGGCGGCTCCTCAACATTCGGACCGCTGAATCCGCCCGGCTGACCTTCACCACCGACGGGTTGCTCGCCTCCGGGAGTCCAGATGGTGCCCACGGACTGCTACCCTAGGTGCATTCAAAAGAGAGGAAAGCGGGGCTCCGGCCCCCACCCGGCCAAGTCACTTGCGTCCGGGTCGAATGACTCGCCGGACGGGCGGGCGTTGCTTTCCAACGTCCGCTTGTTTCGCGTTTGGAGGGATGTCGCATAGCCACACCGGTTGACAACGAGCTTCGGATCAACGACCGCATCAGGGCCCGAGAGGTGCGCCTGGTCGATCCGGATGGGCGCCAGCTTGGCATCAAGCCCTTACCCGAAGCACTCCATCTCGCCCGTGAGGCCGATCTCGACCTCGTCGAGGTTGCCCCGATGGCCAGTCCGCCGGTGTGCAAGATCCTGGACTACGGCAAGTGGAAGTACGAGGCGGCCCAGCGCGACAAGGAATCCCGTCGCAAGGCCACCAACGTGCAGATCAAGGAGATGAAGTACCGCCCCAAGATCGGCGGCGGCGACTTCGACACCAAGACCCGAAAGGTCGCCCACTTCCTGGACCAAGGTCACAAGGTGAAGATCACGATCATGTTCCGGGGCCGGGAGATGGCCCACCCCGAGCTTGGCAAGCGGATCCTCGACCAGATCGCCGAGCAGCTCACGCCGGGGGCCAAGGTCGAAGCGGCACCCAAGCTCGACGGCCGGAACATGGTGATGGTCCTGGCGCCCGACAAGCGGGCCCGCAGCAGCGGATCGGCCAAGGGCGATCAGCACGAGCACGAGCAGCACGACGAGCAGCAGACGCAGGAACAGCAGCCACAGGAGACCTGACATGCCGAAGATGAAGACACACCGGGGCGCCGCCAAGCGCTTCAAGGTCACGGGCTCCGGCAAGATCATGCGTCGGAAGGCATTCCGCAACCACATCCTCGAGAAGAAGTCGTCCAAGCGCACCCGCCGGCTGGCCAAGGAGGCCGAGCTCACCGGCGGCGACCGCGATCAGGTCCGACGACTGCTCGGGCTGTAGCCGCAGGTACGGCAAGGAGGCTCAACCATGGCAAGGGTCAAGCGCGCCGTCCACGGCAAGAAGCATCGCCGTGCCGTCCTCGAAGAGGCGCGGGGCTACTACGGCAACAAGAGCCGCTCGTTCCGGTCGGCGAACGAGCAAGTCATGCACTCGCTCCAGTACGCGTACCGCGACCGGCGGGCGCGCAAGGGCGACTTCCGGCAGCTCTGGATCCAGCGGATCAACGCCGCAACGCGCCAGCACGGCATGAGCTACAGCCGCT
>JAFAUA010000240.1 GCA_019243595.1 Acidimicrobiia bacterium | reverse complement strand
CGCCGACGAACTGCTCGACATCCTCGAGCCCTGGGCGAAAGCGATCGTGGCGTCCGGCGGCTACCCGGCCGACCCGAGTTCGCTCACCCGCCCGTAGACGCCGCCTTCGTCAGCCCTTGACGTTGCCCTGGATGACCGGGCCCGCGTACGGCGTGCCTGCGTCGGATGCCGTGACCGTCAGCGTGCCCGGGTTGACCTAGGGCCGGAGCACCCTCAAATGCTCGACGTGCCACTGATGGAGGATCGCTGCCTCCATGTGCACTCTTGCGGCGAGCCGGTGGACGTCACGAGTGTGAGGCTGGCGTCAGGTCAGATCGGAGGCGTCGCGCACTGGCCGCTCCGGGTGGGCACGGTGTTGTGGTAGCCATCGTTGGTCGGCGACGGCGAGTTTCCGCTGCACGAAAGGGCGCTGGTGATCGTGTTGGCCTCGATCTCGGGGCTGAGCTCGGTGCCGGACGCTCCGCCGGCGTTGTTCTGGAACGTGACTGTGCCCGAGACGTGGTTACCGCCGAGCTCGGTGTTGGCGGTGTTGGCTGTCAGAACGACCGAGCCGTCGATCGTGTTGCCGGCACAAGACTCGTCGTTGCCACCGTCACCGACCAGAACGGGGCCGGTGGAGTGCTGAACCGACAACGATTCGGTTATGTGGCTCCCGCATATGGTCAACGAGCTGGCCCCGTTCGAAGCCACGGTGCCGTTCACCGTCGAGTTGGTCACGACGAGGGTCGCGCCAGCCGGCACGGTGATGGTGCCATTCACGGTGGTGTTCGACACGCAGGTGACGCCCGTCGCCGTGAAGGTCGCTGTCGGACTCGACACGGTCCGGGTGCACGAGGCCAACGTGGCGGTGGCTGAGTTGCCCGTGCCGCCGTTGGTGGAGGTCACGTGTCCGGTGACGTTGTTCTTCACCCCGCCGTTCGTCGCGGTGACGGCGACCTGGATCGTGCACGACGATGCCTTTGCGATCGAACCGCCCGAGAGACTGACGGTCGAGGAGCCCGGCGTGGCAGTCACCGTCCCCCCGCAGGAGCTCGTCGGGGCACCAGACGCGACGACCAGGCCGGCGGGGAGCGGGTCGGTGAAAGCCACCCCGTTCTCAGCCACAGTGTTGGCCGGCGGGTTGGTGAGGGTGAACGTCAACGTCGTCGTTCCGCCCGGGGAGACTTGAGAGGCCCCAAATGCCTTGGCGATTGACGGCGGCGCGACCACCGTCACGTTGAAGGAGCTGGACGGCGAGTTCGTGTCGTCGCCGTCAGTGGCCGTGCATGTGACCTTGGTCGTCCCGATGGGGAACGTGGCCCCCGGGTTGTGGTCGCAGTTGACCGACAAGGTCTCCGTCCCCTCGTCACCCGCCGTGGGCTTGGTGAACGGCACCGCCGTGCCCGTCGGCCCGGCCGCGGGCACGGTGAGGTCTGGCGGCGAGGAGATGGTCAGGTCGTTGTCCCTGACGGTGACATGAAAGGAGCTGGACACCGGCGAGTTCGAGTCGCCGCTGTCGGTGGCCGTGCAGTTGACCGTGGTGGTCCCGATGGCGAAGGTCGATCCCGAGGCGGGAAGGCAGCTCACCGAAGGCGTTTCGGTTCCCTCGTCGCCGGCCGTCGGCGTCGTGTAGTTGACAGTGGCGCCGTTGTGGCTCGTCGAGTCGACGGTCATGTCTGTCGGCGTCGGCAGCGTGAGGTCCTTGTCGTTCACTGTCACGTTGAACGAGTTGGACGGCGAGTTCGAATCGTCACCGTCGCTAGCCGTGCACGTGACCTTGGTCTTCCCGATGGGGAACGTGTCCCCAGAGTTGTGGTCGCAGTTGACCGAGGGCGTCTCCGTCCCCTCGTCAGCGGCGGTCGGCGCCGTGAATGTGACAGGTGCCCCGTCGTGGCCAGTCGAGTCGACGGTGATGTCCGACGGTGGCGCCGAGATGGTCAGATCGTCGTCGTTCACGGTGATGTTGAAGCTGCTCGAGGGCGACGTGTTGATGTCGTCGCTATCGGTGGCTGTACACGTGACTGTGGTGGTGCCGATGGGGAACAGGTCACCCGATTTGTGGTCGCAGCTCACCGACAGGGTCTCGCTCCCCTCGTCGGTCGGCGTCGGTGATGTGAAGGTGACCACCGCGCCGTCGTGGCTCGTGGAGCCGACAGTAATGTCGGATCTTGTCCCGATAGCCAGGTCGTTGTCCGCCTGGTAGCTGATCGTCACCGACGGCGCCACGGTCTTCGCGACGCCCGCCATGGTGACGCCCGTCGCCGTGTTCACCGCGTAGCTGGAGCCCGCACCGCCGCCCCCGCCACCAAGCTCGCCGCTGTTGTTGGTGGAAGCGCCGCCACCTCCGCCGGCCCAGCCGCTGCCGCCGCCACCGCCAAAGCTGCCTCCACCCGAGCCGCCCAGGCCGAAGCTCGAACCGCCACCGTCGATGTCGCCGATGCCAGCGCCGCCAGCACCTGCACACGATGCGCCGGGGCCTCCGCCGGCATCCGTATTGGTGTCGCCGCCGCCGCCGCCACCACCGCCTCCGCAGGATGTCCCCGCTGGGTGACCGCTGGTGTCGGCCGAGCCGCCTGCCCCTCCGGACGCCGTGCCATTACTTCCGGCTGCATTGAGGCCACCGCCGTTCCCACCGTTGCCCCCGTTGCCGGGTCCGGTCCCGCCGGTTCCGCCGCCACCAGCGCCCGCGCCGCCGCCGTTGAGCCCGCCACCGCCGCCGCCGGCGGCCACGACCAGACGGGGATCGATGTACTGGTGGGGCGTGACATTGAAGTCCACCGCGCCGAGATGAGGGCACGATGGCTCCGTGGTGGAGCACGTCCGTATGTCGGAGGAGCCGCCGCCGTGGCCATTGTTGCGCGCGCTATGGCCCGCGCCGCCACCGGTATTCACCTCGACGTACAAGGTCGAGTTCGGCGTGACCGGAAGTGTGGCTTTCACCTCTCCGCCCTGGCCGCCGGACGCGTCCACCACCTCGGGACCACCGAGGATGAAGGAGGTGAAATCGGCTCCGGGCGCCCCGATTGCATCGACCGTGATGCTCGTCACTGTGGCCGGTACCGCAAAGGTGCTCTCACCGCTCGTCTTGAATGTGGTCGTGACCGTGCCCGCCCGGGCCGGGGGAACATTGACGACCTGCACTCCGATCGCGGCGAACGTCGTTGCCGCGACGACCAGGCGGGTGACGCGCTGGCCAATGTGCCACCGCGAGTGATGCGTCCCCATCAATAAGGCTCCCCGGAACTTGGCCCAAGTGGCCGGTACGGCCTAAAGGCCGAAGCACCTTCGCCGTAGTTGGGACCGAAGTCAACGCGTTCGGGCGAAATGACCCGAGTGGGCCATGACAGCCCTAGTCATTCGTTCTTCGCACCGCAATGAGCGGTGCACGCGCGCTGACCATCAGGCGGCGGGCGCCACTTTGGCCGTACAGAAGGCGCAGCGCGACGCGGCGCGCGGGATATTGCTCAAGCACTCCGGGCACTCGCGGGTCTCGGACTCGACGTCGGGTTCGGTACGGCGGCGCTCCATGAGCATGTTGATCGGGCGGACGACGAAGAAGAAGACAGCCGCCGCGATCGTGACGAACGCAATCACGACGTTGATGAAGTCGCCGTAGCGGAACACGCTGCCGTTGATGGTGAAGGTCAGGGTCGAGAAGTCGGCCTTGCCGGGAATGCCGATCAACGGCGTGAGCAGATCCTTCACGAGCGCGGTCACGACGGCGCCGAACGCGGCGCCGATGACGACGGCGATGGCCAGATCGACGACGTTGCCCCGCAACACGAACGCCTTGAAATCCTTCAGCATGAGCCCAGCCTCCTCTCGTTTCGAGGAAATAGCGGTCGACTTTCGTCCCCTATTTCCTCGGGAACCGCAGGAAGCCTGTCAGATCAGAGCGGTTGGCAGGCGGGGCACCAGTAGGCGGTGCGGGCCTGTTCCCCCTGGCGGCGCGACTCGATGCGCGTGCCGCAGCGGCGACACGGCTGGCCGGTGCGCTTGTACACCCAGTGATCGTGGCCGTTGCCGCCGAGGGCGCTGCGGCGCATGAGGGTCGACGCCGTCTTGACCAGGGCGTCGAGGTCGTCGTCGTTGAGCTTCTGGCGCTCGGTCCAAGGGTTGCGACCCTCGAGGAAGAGCGTCTCGCAGCGCCAGATGTTGCCGATGCCGCTGACGACCTGCTGGTCGAGCAGCAGCTCGCCGAGGGCGAGCTCGGGCGGACGGATGCGGGCCCGGCGGCGGACCTCGTCGAGGTTGACCTCGTCGGCCAGGACGTCGGGGCCGAGCTTGCCGAGGGAGGGATGGGCGCCCTCGGTGCGGGGCTGGAGGAGCTCGACGATCGGGGCGTTGAAGCAGACCGCCACCCGGTCGCCACATTGGACGACCAGCCGGGCCTGGCTCTCGGGTCGCCGCCACGGGCGGTCGGCGGGATAGACGTGCCACGACCCGCTCATACGCAGATGGGTGTGGAGGACGTGGCCGCCGTCGAGGCGGATCAGCAGGTGCTTGCCGCGGGCGTCGACGCCGTCGACCCGCATCCCGACCAGGCGCAGGGCCGGAAAGCCATACACCCGCGAGCGAGCGGCCGTGATCTCCCGGCCCCCCAGCCATCGCCGGAGCGTCTCGGCCGTACGAAAGATGGTGTCGCCCTCGGGCATCTGCTCACAAAAGTTAACGGCCGACGGCGTCAGCCATAACGCACGAGCCCGCGGGGAGAGGGCACGAACCCCGCCGAGCGCAGGACGGGGGTCAACTCCTCGTCGAAGCGCTCCAGGGCGAGGCGCCGCAGGCGGCCGTCGGACACCAGGCTGCCGAGGCCCTCGACGGCAGCCGCTTCCCAGGAGCCGTCGTAGTCCCGCAGGGTGACCACCGCTCGCCCGCCCCGCTCCAAGTAGAGCGAAGGGATCCCGTCGAGGAGGACGACGTAGGCGCCGGCCGCCCGCTGCGGACCCTTGACCGGCCACGGCAGGGCGACGCCATAAGGGTTCGCCGGGTCGGTCGCGGCGAGGACGAGCGCAGCCGGGCCCGCATCGTCGTCGGGCTTCGCGGCGCGCAGGCGGTCGACGGCCCCGGCCAGCGCGAACTGGGCGCCTCCGAGCCCCGCGACGAAGTAACCGCGCCGCACGCGTCCGGCCTCTTCCATCGCACGCAGCACCGGGTAGACGCCGGCGAAGCCGCCTGAATGGCCTTCGCCGCGTACGGACTCGCGCGTGAGGACGCCGTGGCGGTCGAGCAGCACCGACGCCAGACGCATCGAGCGCTCAGTGGGAACAGAGTCGTCGCGCGGCAGGTCGGCGTCGACCAGCGACCACCGCCCCTGGGCCTTGGGCGGACCGAGCACACTGAGCGAGCCGAGGTTGGGCTTGGCCCGCTTGCCGCTCGAGGAGCTCCGGCTCTTGCGCGCCGTCAGCGCCCGCAGGGGTGCGAACGAATCGTTGGTGACCTCGCCTGCCCACACCAGGTCCCACAGTGCGTCGAGGCTCTCGTTGTCGTCGGTGCCGGACAGCTCGCGGAAGAAGCAGGCGCCCCGCTGGGTCAGGATCTGCCGCAGGCGATGGTGCTCCTCGCCCTCGGGACGCTCGCCGGCGCCGCCGGTCGGGCGCAGGATGCCGGCGTCGCGGCGCAAGAACAGCATGACCTTGCCGTCGTCGCGGCCCAGTGGTCCGGCACCGACCCACACGACCTCACCGGCCGCGGCGAGCTGATCCAGCAGACCGGGCGAGTAGTCGGCAACCCTCGACGAGAGCACGTCGCGTTCCAGCGACGACGCCGGGATCGGCACGCCCTGCAGCTGTGACACGACCTCGATCAGCCGGCCCACACCTCGCGCTGTCGACCCGACGCCTTGCCACGCGGGAAGGAAGCGGCCAAGGGCGGTGGCCTCGACGGGCTCGACCTGCTTGCGCAGGGCGGCAAGGGACCGCTGCCGGAGTTGGCGCAGCACCTCGGGATCGCACCACTCGCGCTCGGTGCCGTCGGGCCGGAACTCGCCGCGCAGCAGCAGGCCGCTCTCGGCGCGCCGGGCGAGCAGGTCCTCGACCAGCGGCACCGGCAGCCCGAATCGCGACGCCGGCTCGCCGGTGGTGAACGGCGGATGGGTTCGGGCCCACCGGCCGAGCAGCGAGCCAAGGGGATCGTCGACCGGCTCGAGGAAGGCGTCGGGCAGCCCGGCGGGAAGGCCGGCGCCCAGGGCGTCGCGATAGCGGCCGGCGTCTTCGGCTGCGATCAACCGCTCTTCGCCGGCCACCCGCACGAGGACGGCACGGCGCTCGGCGAGCAGGGCGTCGGCGAAGTCGTCGGTCGACCGGGCCGCGAGCTCCTCTCGCGACAGGTCGCCCAGACGCCGCAACAGATCGTGGGCGGCGTCGGCGTGACGCGCCCACCGCCGCTCGTCGAGACACTGGAGGAAGGCCTCGAGCTCGGCCAGCGCCGACGGCTGGATCAGTTCGCGCAGCTCCTCGGCCCCGAGCAGCTCGGCCAACAGCTCGCGGTCGAGGGTCAGCGCCTGGGCCTTGCGCTCGGCGAGTGGGGCGTCGCCCTCGTAGAGGAAGTTGGCGACGTAGGCGAAGGCCAGGGACGTGGCGAACGGTGACGGACGCGGAGTGTCGACCGAGACCACCCGCAGCTGCCGCGACCGGACGTGGGTCATCAGCTCGACCAGCGCGGGGACGTCGAAGGCGTCGCGCAGGCACTCCCGGTAGGTCTCCAACAGGATCGGGAACGACCCGTGCTTGGACGCCACCGCCAGCAGGTCGGCCGCCCGTTGGCGCTGTTGCCACAGCGGGGTGCGGGTGCCCGGCCGGCGACGGGGCAGGAGCAGGGCCCGCGCCGCGTTCTCGCGGAAGCGGCCGGCGAACAGCGCCGTGTTCGCCAACTGGGAGACGACGAGGTCCTCGACCTCCTCAGGCTCGAGCAACACGCTGTCGATCGGCGGGGCGTCGTCGGCCTCGGGCAGGCGCACGACGATGCCCTCGTCGCTCCACATGGTCTGGACCTCGAGGCCGAGGCGGCTGTGCACCTTGGCCTCGATGGCGATGGCCCAGGGCGCGTGCACGCGGCCGCCGAACGGCGTGAGCACACAGACCCGCCAGTCGCCGAGCTCGTCGCGGAAACGCTCGACGATGATCTGGCGGTCGGTCGGCAATGCACCGGTGACCTCACGCTCCTCGGCGAGGTAGGCGCGCAGATTGCTGACCGCCAGCTCGTCGAGCGAGCACTCCTCGGCCAGCCGTTCGTCGGGCCAGTCGTCGACCTCGCGGAGGAACTCGCCGAGCGCACGGCCGAGCTCGTAGGGACGGCCGAGCCCGTCGCCGTGCCAGAACGGCATCTTGCCG
>JAFAUA010000544.1 GCA_019243595.1 Acidimicrobiia bacterium | reverse complement strand
GGTGGCGGCCGTCACCGCGCTGGCGACAGCTGACGACGGCGCCGACCTTCTCCCCACGATCGCCGACGGCTCGGTGATCGCCACCGTCGCTCTCCTCGAAGGCGACGGGCGCAGCTGGCATCGCCCCGCGACGACCTACGACGGTGGCTCACTCACCGGCACCAAGACGTTCGTCGCTGATGCGTCGGTGGCGGACGTCCTGCTCGTCAGTGCGTCCGACGGCCTCTACGCCGTCGACCGGGAAGCCGAGGGGCTGGCGATCGAGCACGCGCCAACCGTCGACGGGACCCGTTCCTTTGGGACCCTCTCTCTGGACGGCACGCCCGGCCGTCACCTCGGCCCCTTTGACGTGGACGAGGTCGTCGACCGGATCCTCGTCGCCCTCGTGACCGACGCCGTCGGCGCCGCCCACGCCGCCCTCGACATGGCGGTCGCTTACGCCAAGGAGCGGGTGCAGTTCGACCGGCCCATCGGCTCGTTCCAGGCCGTGCAACACCTGTGCGCCGACATGCTCCAGGCGCTCGAGCTCGGTCGCGCCGGTGCCTACTACGCCCTGTGGGCCTGCGATGCGGCGGATCCGGACGAGCGCCACCGCGCCGCGGTGATGGCCAAGGCCTTCGCGGCCGACGCCTTCCCGCGCATCGGCGCGTCAGCCATCCAGATTTTCGGCGGCGTCGGCTTCACGTGGGAGCACGACGTCCATCTGTTCTACAAGCGCCTGCTGACGCTGCAGCAGGCCTACGGCGACGCGACCGACGCCCTCGAGGAGCTGGCGACGCTGGTCATCTGAGTTCGCTGAGCGGACCAAATCACGGCGATGGGCAGGACGACGGTGATCGCCAACGACACCACGTTCGCGAACTTGTCGCTGCCGCTGAACACCTGCAGATTGAACAGGTGGTACAGCGTGTGGGGAAGCGCGAAGACCAGCGCCGCGCCCGCCGCGGTCGTGGCGAGTAACCGCGACCCGACGACGAGGGCAACGATCAGCACGAGCGCCACTGCCAGGTTCAGGGCGCCGAAGTCGCGCACCAGGTGCTCGTTGAACGGCCCGTCAACAGCGACCCAGTGCTGGCCGCCACCCGGGAAGCTCTTGAAGAAGGACTGGGGGGCGAGCGTCGCCCACACGCCGAGCTCCAGCGTCGGGATGAGGATGAAGAGGAGGAGGATGCGAGCAAGCTTGCTCACCTTCGGCGTCTGCCCCATCTGGCGCACGACGGCCGGCCAGCCATCGCGGGAGCTCGGGTAGGCGGGCTCCCACCCGGTCGCCTTCTTGAACTTGGCGCTCGAGACCCGCTCTGACCGCTGCATCAGGGCCGCCGCTTTCCCCGCCATCTTCACGCCTGCGGCAGGCGGGAACGCCAGCCGGCGAACGCCGACGGCGCCGGCGAGGGCATCCATCTGCTCGCCCCACGTAAGGGCGTCGCCCACGACGTTGTAGGTCCCGGCCGGCGCGTCCAGAGCGGCGACGACCGCCGACCCGGCGTCGTCGAGATGGAGGGCCGGGAAGTAGGAGTCCCGCGAGCCGAGGGCGGGCGCGAGGTGCGCTCGTGCGGCGCGGACCATGTCGCGGGTCTGACCGGAGTCCGGCCCGTAGAAGCCGCCGAAGCGAAGCACGATTCCGATGCCTCCGCCGTCGGTGAACCGCCGCGCCTGGTCTTCGCCCTCCACCGCGGACTGCACGTACGGGACCGGCGCCAGAGGGGTCTCCTCGTCGATCCACTCCGCGCCGTGATCGCCGTACATGAAGGCGATCGACTCCTGGATGTAGCGCTCGGCGCCAGTCGCCAGGGCGGCGTCGACCAGGTTGCGCGACACCTCGCGGCGGATCCGGTCGTTCTCGTCCCAGGCCTTCGGCATCGCCATCTTCCACGTGGGCGGGATGTGGGTGGCCAGGTTGGCCACGACGTCGTGACCGGCGACCGCCTCTTTGACGGCGGCCGCGTCGAAGACGTCGACGCTGACGGGGGTGGCGCCGAGCTCCCGCAACGTGGCGGCCTTGGCCGGGGTGCGCGCGACCGCGGTCACGTCGTGGCCGGCCTTGACCAGATCTCGGACGGCGCGCCACCCGACCACGCCAGTCGCTCCAACAACGAAGACTTTGCTCACGACAGCACCTCCTGGAGATAGGCGGCCCCCTTCACCGCCGCCTCGATCGGGACGGTCGTCGCCAACCGCCCGAGCAGGTCGGCGATCGTCGTCTTCCGCAGTTCCGCTCGCCACGCTTCGTCGGCGCGGTACATGGCCTCGGCGATGGCGCACACCGGTGAGTAGAGGCGCGGAGACACCTTCGCGGGTCCGCGCTTTCTGATTTCCGTGCACCGGAAGCTGGTCTCGTGGCCTTCGACGGCCTCGACCACGTCGAGGATCGTCACCTCGGCTGCCGGAACGCCCAGGCGGTAGCCGCCGTGGCGGCCGGGCACCGACTCGACGATCCCGGCCCGGGACAGCGACTGGAGGGCCTTGGCCAGGTAGGCCGCCGGCACGCCGTGGAACTCGGCGAGCTTCGACGCCGGCAGGGCGGCGTCATCGGGGAGCAGGGCGAGGATCGTCGTGCAGTGCAGCGCCCACTCGACCGGCTCGCCCAACCTCATACCAGGATATTAATTATCCGGATATGGCGTGTGTCAAATCAGAGGACGGAGCCAGGGCGCCCCGAGCCCGTGGGCATCGCCCGGGGCTTCTCCCGGCGCGGGGCCTTGGCCGCCTTGGGTTCCTTTGGGGCCTTCACTGCCTTGGCGCCCGTCTTCTTGGCGTTGCTCTTCTCCTCGCCGCGACGAGGCTCGATGACCTTCTTGTAGACGACGAGGCCGACAAGGAGGAACAGGGCAGGGACGAGCACGACGTTCACGATTCGGGCATCGGCCGTCGCCGGCCCCCGCTTGAGCGGTCAGCGGCGCGTGAGCAGGAGGCAACCGCCGAGGGGTCCGCCGCCGGCTGCGGCGATACCGACTTCGGGGTTGCCGGGCACCTGGCGCTCGCCACCCTCGCCCCACAGCTGCGTGCACGCCTCGTGCAGGAAGCCGTAGCCGTGCAGCCGGCCGGCCGAGAGCTGGCCTCCGTGGGTGTTCACCGGGATCTCGCCGTCGCGGGCGATGCGCTGGCCGCCCTCGATGAACGGCCCGCCCTCACCCTTCTTGCAGAACCCGAGGGCCTCGATCCACGCCAAGGTGATGAAGCTGAAGCCGTCGTACAGCTCGGCCAGGTCGACGTCGGCCGGCGTGAGATCGGTGCGCTGCCACATCATCGCCGCCGCGTCGCGCAGCGCCATCGTCGTCAGGTCTTCCCACTGGTCCCACGACGGTCGGCCATGAATGGCGGAGCCGATGGCCTCGACCTGGACAGGCGGCTTACGGAGGTCCGCAGCAGCATCGGCACGCGAGACGATGAACGCCGTGCTCCCGTCGGCTGGGACGTCGCAGTCGTAGAGGCAGAACGGCGTGGTGATCAGCCGCACGTTCATGTAGTCGTCCATCGACATCGGGTCGCGGTAGATCGCCTTGGGGTTGAGCGCCGCGTTCTTGCGGGCGTTCAGTGCGATCTGGGCCAGCTGCTCGCGTGTGGTGCCGTACTCGTGGAAGTGCCGCTGGGCGCACATGGCGATCCAGTTGGCGGCCGAGGGGGCCCCGAACGGCAGCGACCACTGCATGAAGCCTCCGGCTCGGAAGCCGCCGCCGCTCCGGCCGCCCATGGTCACGCTGGCCCGCCCCTTGTCGCCCTGGGCGGATCCCTCCCACACCGTGCGGAAGCACAGGACGTGGTTGGCGTAGCCGGCGCCGATCGCTGCCCAGGCGGTGATCACCGACCCGAGCTGGCCCGGGTTCTCGATGCCGCCGTTGTACCAGTTGAGGTTGAGACGAAGGGCATCCTGCACCTCGGTCACACCTGCGCCCGAGAAGCCCGGCGGGAACTCCATGTTTCCGGGATAGGTGGCGATGCCGTCGATGTCGTCGCGCGTGAGACCGGCGTCTTCGATGGCCGCGAGCGAGGCGTCGAGGGTGAGCTCCACCGGGTTGCGGTAGAGGCGGCGGCCTACGTCGGACTGTCCGATACCGGAGATGACGGCGGCGCGTTCGCTCACCGGTCCACGCCCCGCGGCTTGAAGAGCGGCAGCCAGACGTCCTCGTGTTCGTCGAACGTGACCTCGACGGGCATGCCGACGTGGACGTCGTCGGGCGAGCAGCCGACGATGTTGGTCATCAGGCGGACGTCGTCCTGCTCCTCGATCGTGACGATGGCGATGACGTACGGCGGGTCATAGCCCGGGATCCACGGCTGGTGGTTGACCGTGAACGTGTGCACGGTGGCCCGTCCGCTGACCGCTTCGGGAGCGAGGTCCTTCGACAGGTCCTTGGGGCAGATCGGCGACGGCGGGTGGATGTAGTACCCGCACGTTTGGCAGCGCAGGAAGCGAAGCTCGCCGTCCTTGCCGCCCGTCCAGAAGAACTCGTTGGTGTCCTCGACGCGGGGCAGCAGCCGGAAGGGCTTGTCGTCGCTCATTCGGTTTCCGTGGGCTGTTCTTGAGCTGCGTGCCAACCGCGTCGTGCGTGCGGAAACGCCTCCAACGCCGGCACAAGGCCGAACGACGGCTGGGTGAGGAGGATGGTGCCGGCGATCTCTTCCCACGTCGCGCCCACCTCGGCCGCCAGCATGGCGTGGCGCTCGACGCCGGGCGGGTTGCGCAGGATCACCGTGCAGACCAGGCGGATGAGCTCGTGGGTCTTGCGGTCGGGGGCGCGAAGCGAGTCGATGGCCGACAGCCAGGCTGCCTGCGCCTCCTGAAGGGCGGGCGCCAGTTCGTGCAGGTGCTTCTCGGACGGGAAGACCCAGTCGGGCTGGTCAGGCCCCTGGGCTTCGCTCAACCTCTCGAAGGCAGCGCGGCCGTGGCCTCGCCGCTGACCTTCACCTCGCCGTCCTGGTTGACCAGCGTGCAGTCGAGGTCGACGAGGTTGGCCCCGTCCTCCTTGCGCTTGGCCGTGACCTTCACCTGGGTCTTGAACGTCTCGCCCGGCCAGGTCTGCTTGGCGAACCGCACCTTGTACTTGGTGAGGCTGCCGACGCCGACGTAGTCGGTGACCGCCCGGGCCAGGAAGCCGGCCGAGAACATGCCGTGACCGAAGACGCTCGGGAGGCCGGCGGCCTGGGCCTTGACCTCGTCGTGGTGCATGGGGTTGAAGTCGCCGGACGCCCCGGCGTACTGAACGAGGTCGGTACGGGTCAGCTCGTGGGTGACCTCGGGGGCCTCGTCGCCCTCGCTCACGTCCTCGAAGTACAGCTTCTGCTCGGCCACTTCCCTACTCCCCTCGACTTCGGACCTGACGCGCGTGTCACCCTATGCGCGTGAGTACTTTCATCGCCCAGTTGGATCCGCCGGCGGGCGCCCGTGGGCCCCGGCTCGCCGTCAAGGACCTGATCGACATCGAAGGCGTGCCGACCACCGCCGGTTGCCGCGCCGTCGCCGACGCCGCCCAGCCGGCCGAGAAGGACGCCCCGTGCATGGCGGGCGCCCGGGCCGCCGACGCCCGGATCGTCGGCAAGACCAACCTCCACGAGCTGGCCTTCGGCGCCACCGGCGTCAACGTCTGGTACGGCACGCCGGTCAATCCCTTGGACGCCTCGTTGGTCCCGGGCGGGTCATCCAGCGGGTCGGCAGTCGCCGTGGCCAACGACGATGCCGACATCGCCTACGGCAGCGATACCGGTGGCTCGGTGCGGATCCCGTCGGCGTGCTGTGGCACGGCCGGGCTGAAGACGACCCACGGCCGCATCCCGCTCGAGGGCGTGTGGCCGCTGGCGTTGAGCCTCGACACGGTGGGGCCCATGGCGCGCGACATCGCCGGTCTCGTCCTCGGCATGCAGCTGTTGGAGCCGGGGTTCTCGGTGGCAGACGTCCCGCCGACGACCGTGGGTCGCTTCCGGCTGCCGAACACCGATCCCGCCATCGATGAAGCCATCGACCGCGCCCTGGCGACCGCCGAGCTCGAGGTCGTCGACATCGACCTCCCCGGCTGGATGAAGGCCTTCACCGACAACGGAGTCATTCTCATTGCCGAGGCCTGGGAGGCGGACAAACACCTCGTCGGCCAGGACGGTTTGGGCGAGGGGGTCGCGACGCGCATCGAGCTGGGCCGAGGCATCACCGCCGAGAACGTCGAGCAGGCAGAAGCGGGCCGGCAGGCGTGGCAGCAGGAGCTTGCGAGGACCTTCGAGCGAGTCGAGGTCATCGCCCTCCCGACGATGCCGATGTTCCCCATCCCTGTCGACAGCGACAAGGAGTTCGACCTCACGGTCGGCACCGGCTCGATCAACCTCTCCGGCAACCCGGCCCTGGCCCTGCCGGTCCCGACCGGCGGCCGCCTCCCCGCAAGCCTCCAGCTGGTCGGCCCCCACAACAGCGAAGACCGCCTCCTAGCCCTCGGCCGAGTCGTCGAAACAGCGGTCTCCTAAAGAGACAGCCCCCGGAAAACGCCTCCAATGTTGGTCCCGCGCGCAGATTGCCCGGGTTTCTCAAGCTGTCAATCGAACATTGGAGGCGTTTGGGGGTCCGAGGCCCGGTCAGACTTGGATGTTGCGTCCGGCCCAGTGGGCGTCTCTTAGGAGCCGCTTTTTGACCTTCCCGGCGGAGTCTCTCGGGAGTTCGTCGACCAGCTCCCAGTCCTGGGGGACCTTGTAGTCGGCCAGGCGGTCGCGCACGAACGCCGACAGCTCCTCCACAGAGACGTCATCGCGAGCCTCGACCATGGCCTTGAGTCGCTCCCCTGACCGCTCGTCGGGAACGCCGAACACTGCACAGTCGATCACCGCGGGATGGTCGTACAGCACCTCTTCGACCTCACGAGGGGCGATGTTGACGCCGCCCCACAGCACCATGTCCGAGGCCCGGTCGGTGATGAAGAGGTAGCCGTCGTCGTCGAGGTAGCCGATCTCGCCGATCGTGAAGGCCCCGTCCCGCCAGGCGGCCTCCGTCTTCTCCGGGTCGTTGCGGTACTCGAAGCCTCCCGACATCGGCGTGATGTACACGAGCCCGGGTTCGCCCGGCGGCAGCCGGTTCCCGTCCTCGTCCACCACCCGCACCTCGACGCCCGGCCACGGTTTGCCGACACTGCCGGGCTTGGCCAGCCACTCCTCGGGCCCGATCTTGGTGGCGCCGCCCTCGGATCCGCCGTAGAGCTCGTGGATCTCGCACCCGAGCGGGCCGAGCCATTCGATCATGCGCCGCTTGATCGGCACCGGGCACGGCGCCGCGCCATGCACGATCATGCGCAGGCTCGACAGGTCGTACTGCGCACGCTCTTCCTCCGGCACCTCCAGCAGCCGGATGAAATGGGCCGGGACCATGAACGCCCGTGTGACCCGATGCCGGTCGACGAGCTTCAGCCACTCGCGGGCATCCCACGCCGGCATGATCACAGTCGTGGCGGTCATGTAGAGCGCGGTGAACGCCCAGCCGCAGGGACCGGCGTGGTACGAGGGGCCGCACAGCAGGTGCACGTCGTCGGCCGTCCAGCGCCACAGCGCGGCCTGGCCTTCCATGCCCTTGCGGATGGCCTCGCCGGTGAAGCTGCCGTGCACGACCCCCTTGGGCCGCGCTGTCGTCCCCGACGTGTAGAAGACGAGCGACGGGACGGTGCCGTCGACGCCTCGCGCCGCAGGGTCGCCACCACTGATCGCCCTCTCGTAGTCGTCGCCGACGACAAGCGTGGGACGGCCCTCGACCTGCGCCGACGAGACGACAACCGATACGTCAGCGTCATCGACGATGTAGGCGAGCTCGTCCGCCTTGAGGTGCCAGTTGATCGGCAGGAACGGGACGCCGAGCTTCCCGGCCGCCATCGCGGCCTCGAAGAACTCGATGCCGTTGGGCAGGACGGCGGCGACCGGCCGCCCCAAGTCGGCGCCCATTCCTTCGAGCACGGCCGACAACCGGTTGGCGCGGTCGTCGAGCTCGGCGAAGGACTCGGCGCGTTCGCCGAGGATTAGCGCCGGCTTGTCCGTTGCCATGGCGCCGGAGAGTACCCTGACATGAGCGTCAGCAAAGGGGGCCCCGGAGATGCAGCTCGAAGACCTGATCCTGGTCAGCGTCGAC
>JAFAUA010000425.1 GCA_019243595.1 Acidimicrobiia bacterium | reverse complement strand
CATCACGAGCGACGACCGGCTGATTCTTGACGCCCTGCGGGGCCGGCGCAGACTGGCGACATCGTGAACGGGCGTGTCCTCTACATCGCCGGCACCGGGCGCAGCGGGTCGACGCTCCTCGCCCGCATCCTCGACGGCTCCGACGGTGCTTTCGCCGGCGGGGAGCTTCGGTATGTGTGGCAGCGCGGGCTCCTCGAGGACCGCCTCTGCGGCTGCGGCGAACCGTTCAGCAAGTGCCCGTTCTGGACCGAGGTGATCGACCGCGGCTTCGGCGGTGCCGCACATATCGACGCCCAGAGCATCGTCGCCGAACAGCGGGCGCTGACGAGGCTGCGCCAAGTGCCGAGGATCCTCACCACGGGCGGTGGCGCCGTGTCCGCCGAGTACCTCCGGACGCTGTCGAAGCTGTACCGGGCCATCGCTGAGGTGTCCGGCTGCGAGCTGATCGTCGACTCCTCGAAGCTGCCGTCCTACGGCTTCGTCGTCGGGCAGGTCCCGGGCCTCGATGTGCGCTTCGCCCACCTGATCCGTGATCCTCGGGGTGCCGCGTACTCGTGGACCCGCACCAAGGCGCTGCCCGACGCCAACGGGGCAATGCAGCAGATGTCGGTGCTGAAGAGCTCGTCGCTGTGGCTGGCGTGGAACGGGAGCGCACGCGCCCTGTTCGGTGACCGGTCGAGGTACCGGGTCGTGCGCTACGAGGACCTGATCGCCCGGCCACGGGAGGTTGTCGACCAGATCCTCTCGTTCGCAGGGCATACAGCCGAGAGCACGCCCTTCGTTGGCGAACGCACCGTGTCGCTCGAGCGCTCGCACACCGTCGCCGGCAACCCCGACCGCCTCCAAGCGGGGAACGTCGAGTTGCGCGCCGACGAGGTGTGGACGACGGCGCTGGGGCGCCCGCAGCGAGCGCTCGTTACCGCCATTACGACTCCCCTGTTGGGGCACTTCAATTATCCTTTCGCGGTGAAGTCCGGTCCCCTCCGGGACCTCACCGTGCCCCAGTAGTTCGACCCGTCGGGGCGTCCGACGATGACCACGACCTCAAACCGCCCCATCTTCATCGTCGGCTGCCAGCGGTCGGGCACCACGTTGCTGCGGCTTATGCTCGACTCGCACCCGAACATCAGCTGCGGTCCCGAGACGCGCTTCTTGCAGGACTTCGCCAAGCTGACCAGCGAGAGCTGGGACCGCCTGAGCCTCTACGGATTCCCGAAGTCCTACTGGCTCGACAAGTCCGCCGAGTTCTTCGACTCCTTCCAGACCGAGTACGCCAAGTCCCGCGGCAAGGGACGCTGGGCCGACAAGACGCCCCGGTACGCCCTCTCGCTCGGTTACATCAACGAGCTGTTCCCGAACTGCCAGATCGTCCACGTGATCCGCGACGGGCGCGATGTCGTCGCATCCCACCGCGACCGGTGGGGCTACTGGTCGGCGGTCAAGGCAGCCGAGAAGTGGCCCCGCTACATCAAGGCGGCGCGGCGCGTCGGCGAGCGCCTTCCCGACGACCGCTACTTCGAGGTCCGCTACGAGGACGTGGTGCTCGACACCGAGAAGACGCTGCGCCAACTGCTCGAGTTCCTCGGCGAGCAGTGGGACGACGCCGTGCTCCACCACGACGAGGCCGAGCACGACGTGGCCGGGCGCTACGAGCAGTTCTCCGGCGAGCGCCGGGCCAAAGCATTTGACGCTTCGGCCATCTACCGCACCCGCGTCGGCTCCCACCGCCGGGAGGTCGACCCGCTGCTGAAGACACTCGTCGCGGTCCGAGCCGGCTCGACCCTGCGGGCACTCGGGTACGCGTGACCACCGTCTTCCTCGTCGGCGCCCCGCGCTCGGGCACGAGCCTCCTGTACAAGACGCTCTGCCTGCACCCCGACGCGTCGTACATCTCGAACTGGGTGCGGCGGGCGCCGGCCCTGCCCCAGCTCGCAGTCCTGAACCGGGCGGCGACCCACTTGCCGGAGGCCCGGCTCCGTGTGTGGTTCGGCGGCGGTGACAACGCTTACGTCTACGGTCGCCGCCGCCCCGTGTGGGAGCGCGCCTTCCCGATGCCGGTCGAGGGGGAGCCGCTCTACGCGCGCGCCGGGATCGGTGAAACCAACGGACACGACGCCGACCTCGCTCGTCTTCGCTCGTCGTTCAAGGCCGTCAGGCGCGCCGGCGGTGGGAGAACGTTCGTCAACAAGCGGGTCGCCAACAACCACCGCATCTCTTTGCTTCTCGAGGCCTTTCCGGACGCCCGCTTCGTCGAGATCGTCCGCGACGGACGCGCCGTTGCCCTCTCCCTGTCGAACGTCGACTGGTGGCCGGAAAGCGTCGTCGCCTGGTGCGGAAAGACGCCGCGGCAGTGGGAATCCGAGGGCGGCGATCCGTGGGAGCTGTGCGCCCGCACGTGGGTCGAGGAGCTGCGCGCCGCCGAGCACGGGCTCGCCAAGGTGCCCGAGCGCCAGCGCCTGTCGATCAGCTACGAGCAGCTGGTCCGCAATCCCCACGCCACGCTCGCGGGCGTCGCCGTCTTCGCCGGTCTCGACCCCGACGCCGACGGTGGCGACTGGCCCACCGGCGTCCGCTTCCCCGACCGCAACGAGGCCTGGCGCACGCGCCTCGACGCCGCTGCTCTCTCGACGATCGAACGCGTCGAGGGCGACGAGCTCCGTCGCCACGGCTATGTCTGATCGAACTGCTTTGTCTCAGCAGCGCTACGGCTTCGTCCTCGGGACCGGGCGCTGTGGATCGACACTCGTCCACGAGCTACTGGCTCGCCATCCCGACGTCGGCTTCGTCACGAACGTCGACGACCGGATCGGCACCGCCGCTACCGGACGCGTCCAGGCCGCCCTCTACCGTCGGCTGCCGGCGGCTGCCACGCAGAAGGGTCGGCTGCGCCTGGCGCCGTCGGAGGCATACCGGGCCCTGGAGCGCGAGGTCTCGCCGCTGCTCGCCGAGTCAGCGCGAGACCTCGACGCCGCCGACGCCGTGCCGTGGCTGGCGTCCCGCTTCGAGACCTTCTTCGCCACCCGGGCGGCGGCGTTCGGAGCCCCGCTTTTCCTGCACAAGTTCACCGGTTGGCCGCGCGCCCGTTTCATCGACCGCGTCCTTCCCGGGGCGCGCTACGTGCACATCGTGCGCGACGGGCGGGCCGTCGCTGCGTCGTGGCTGCAGACCGACTGGTGGCGCGGTCACCTCGGTCCGTCCGGCTGGCACTTCGGCCCCCTTCCCGACGACTACGAGAAGGAGTGGGAGGCGTCGGGGCGGTCGTTCGTGCTGCTCGCGGGGCTGGCCTGGAAGCTGCTCCTCGACGCCTTCGACGAGGCGCGGCGCGAGATCGACGACGAGCGCTGGCTCGAGCTTCGCTACGAGGACGTCCTCGCCGATCCCCGAGCGCGCACGGGGGAGATGCTCGACTTCCTCGGCCTCTCGTGGACCGATGAGTTCGAAGCCGGGTTCGGCGCCTTTCGATTCGACAGCGGGCGGGCCCGGGCGTGGCGTGAGGCGCTCGGTGACGAGGCGTCCGCCGAGCTCGACGTCAGCCTCGCCGACCACCTCGCCCGCCGCGGGTACGAGGTCTAGGAGCGCGCCGCGTGCGCATCCTCCACGTCAACAAGTACTTGTACCGCCGCGGCGGTGCGGAGTCGTACATGCAGGGGGTCGCCGCCCTGCAGGAAGCGGCCGGACACCAGGTCGCCTTCTTCGGCATGGACCATCCCGACAATGAGCCGCAGCGGTACGACTCGTTCTTCCCTGCGTATCTCGAGCTCGAGCCGCCGCCCGACTCGGCCGCGGCCAAGGTCGCCGGCTTCGGGCGCATGGTGTGGTCGACGTCGGCGCGCCGCGGGATCGAGGCCGTCGTTGAGGACTTCCGGCCCGACGTCGTCCACCTGCACAACACGTACCACCACCTTTCCCCGTCGATCCTCGGCCCGCTGCGGCGACGACGGGTGCCCGCGGTGATGACGCTGCACGACTACAAGCTCGCGTGCCCGACGTACCGGTTCCTCGACAAGGGCGAGCTGTGCCAGGCGTGCCTCGGCGGGCACTTCACCCAGGCCATGCGCCGGCGCTGCAAAGACGGGTCCCTCGGGTCGAGCGCGGCGATGGCTGCCGAGCTGGCAATCCACACCGCCGTGCGCGCCTACCGGCACGTGCAGCTGTTCGTGTGCCCGAGCCGCTTCATGGCCGGGCGCATGGCGGCCGCGGGCGTCTTTCCCGACCGCCTCCGCTGGATCCCCCATTTCGTCGAGCCCGTTCCCGAACGAGTCGTCGACGGAGCGCCGACGCCGACGAGCATCGTCTTCGCCGGACGCCTCTCGCCGGAGAAGGGCGTCGACACCCTGATCGAGGCCGTCGGCCGGCTCTCCGGGTCGGTCCACCTCGACGTCGCCGGCGAAGGCCCGGACCGAACCCGTCTGGAGGACGTGGCGTCCCGTGTTGGCGACGGTCGGGTGCGGTTCCTCGGCCGGTTGGATGGCGCGGCAATGGACACGCTCATGCGAGACGCGCTCGCCGTGGTGCTGCCGTCTCGCTGGTACGAGAACCAGCCGATGGTCGTGCTCGAAGGCTTCGCCCGACGCGTGCCTGTCGTGGCCAGCGACCTCGGCGGCACGCCCGAGCTCATCCGTCACGGCACCGACGGGTTCCTCGTGCCGCCTGACGACGCGGCTGCGTTGGCCGCAGCCCTCGCCGCCCTGGTCGAGGATCCGGCCCGGGCCCAGGCCATGGGCAAGGCGGCCCACGAGCGGGCGAGCACCGACTTCGCACCCGGCGTGCACCTGGCCCGCCTCGACGCTGCCTACGCCGAAGCCTCGTCGTTGCTGCCCTGATGCGCATCGCCTTCATCGGTACGCGCGGCGTGCCCGCCACGTTCGGCGGCATCGAGCATCACGTCGAGGAGGTCGGGAGCCGCCTGGCCGAGCGTGGCCACGACGTCACCGTGTACTGCCGCGCCAACTACGTCCTCGACGGCCAGGAGCGGTATCGCGGCATGGAGCTGGTGCGCCTGCGCACGGTGTCGAGCAAGCGCCTCGACGCCATCGTGCACAGCGCTCTGTCGACAGTGCGCTCGCTCGGAAAGGGCTACGACATCGTCCACTTCCACGCCCTCGGTCCCGGCGTGATGACGCCGGTCGTGCGGTATGGATCGGGAGCGAAGGTCGTGCAGACCATCCACGGCCTCGACGACGAACGGGCCAAGTGGGGATCCGGGGCCCGCGCTCTTCTGCGGGGCGGCGGATGGATGAGCGCCCACGTCCCCGACGCGACCGTCGTCGTCTCCCGAACGCTCGCCGACCACTACATAACCAAGTACGGCCGGCCGACGACGTACATCCCCAACGGTGTCGTGCGGCCCGCCACCCTGCCGCCACCGAGTGAGATCGCAACACGTTTCGGGCTGCACGGCCGCGACTACGTGCTGTTCGTCGGCCGCCTCGTGCCCGAGAAAGCGCCCGACCTGCTGCTCCGGGCGTTCCGGCGGATACCTGGCGACACTCGCCTCGTCATCGCCGGCGGCTCCAGCTTCACCGACGACTTCACCGACTCGCTGGCCGCGCTGGCCGCCGAGGACAAGCGCGTCGTGCTCCCCGGCTACGTGTACGGAGACACGCTCGCCGAGCTCTACGCCAACGCCGCCGCCTTTGTCCTGCCATCGATGGTCGAGGGTCTGCCGCTGACTCTCTTGGAGGCCGCGTCCTACGGCGTGCCGGTCGTGGCCTCATCGATCGGGCCCCACGTTGAGATCGTCGGCCGGGACGCTGCCGGCCATCGCCTCGTTCCTGCGGGCGACGAGGCGGCTCTGGCGTCGGCCATCGAGTCGACGCTCGCGGGCGGACCCGAGGCGCTCTCAGGCGCCGTTCAGCTGCGCGACCGGGTGCTCGAGGAATATTCGTGGGTCCGCGCGGTGGACGCCGTCGAGGCGCTCTACCGTCAGGTCGTGGGAGGGCGCTCGTGAGTCGTTGGTTGGCCGTGGTCGTGCTGCTGGGGGTCGTCCTGGCTGCCTGTTCTGGCGGCGGAGGCGGCGGCTCGTCGGCGGCTGACCGGGAGGCCGCTCGAGCAGCCCGGCGCGCCGCCCGGCAGGCCGCCCGCTGCCAGCGCCACGGCACGTGCCCCTCGGTGCCCGACACCGGCGTGCCATCGTCGCCGGGTTCGACGGCGCCGAGCGGGCCTCTGAAGCCCGTGCTTCAAGGACTGCTCGATCGCGACGGCGAACCGCCGGCAGGTTATGTCCCGACCGCGGTACGGGGGTGGGTCGTAAAGGCGTACTGGAAGGACCTGCAGCCGA
>JAFAUA010000370.1 GCA_019243595.1 Acidimicrobiia bacterium | reverse complement strand
CTCGATGTCGAGCCTCCGCTGCAGGCGACGAGGGCCAGCAGCGCGAGGGCGACTAGTACCCGAGACGGTCGAGGGCCTTGGGGCGCCGCTGCCAGTCCTTGTCGACCTTGACGAACAACTCGATGTAGGCGCCGTCGGGCAGTTGCTCGCGCACGGCCGTGCCGACCTTCTTGAGCACCTCGCCGCCCTTGCCGATCACGATCCCCTTCTGGGACTCGCGCTCGACGAGGATCTCGCAACGAACCCGCGGCCATTCCCACTCTGTTACCCGACAGGCCAGCGAGTGCGGCAACTCCTCGCGCGCAACCGCGAGCAGTTGCTCGCGGACGAGCTCGGCCACCCAGAACGCCTCGGGGACGTCGGTGACCATGTCGTCGGGGTAGTACAGCGGCCCTTCGGGGAGGCGGGCGACCACCGCCTCCACCAAGGCGTCGACCCCCTCGCCGGTGCGCGCCGACACCGGGAAGTACTCGGCGAACTCGAACTCGCTCGCCCGCTGGAGCTGAGCGAGCACGTCGGCACGCGACGCGGCGTCGACCTTGTTGACGACCACCAACGAGTCCTTCGGGAGCCGCGCCGCGATGAACCGGTCACCGCGCCCGACAGGGCCGGTGGCGTCGAGCACCAGGCACACCACGTCGACGTCACCGAGCGCCGACTCGGCCGTGTCGTTGAGGCGCTCCCCGAGGAGCGTCCGCGGTTTGTGGATGCCGGGCGTGTCGACGAAGACCACCTGGGCGTCGGGCCTGGTGAGAACGCCCCGCACTTGGGTCCGGGTTGTCTGCGGCTTGTCGGAGACGATCGTGACCTTGGTGCCGAGGATGCGGTTGAGCAGCGTGGACTTGCCGACATTGGGCCGGCCGACCAGCGTGGCGAACCCGGACCTCACTAGCGCTGCTGGCCGGGCTGCTGGTGGGACGGCGCCAGCTTGGAGATGCGCACCCGGCCGATGCGGCGGCCCTGCACCTTCTCGGCTCGAAGGCGATGGCCGTTGAAGTCGACGGTCTCGCCCTCGGTCGGAACGTGGCCGATCAGGTTGAAGAACAGGCCGGCCACCGTGTCCCAGTCGCCCTCGGGGAAGTCGGCGTGGGTGAGCTCGTTCACCTCGTCGATCGGCATGCGCCCGTTGACGCGCACATCGCCGCCAGGCATGGGTTCGATGTTCGGCTCTTCGACGTCGTACTCGTCGACGATCTCGCCGACGAGCTCCTCGATGAGGTCTTCGAGCGTGACCAGCCCGGCAGTGCCGCCGTACTCGTCGACCACGATCGCCATGTGGAACTTCTCGGCCTGCATCTCACGCATGAGCTCCGACACCCGCTTGCTCTCGGGCACGAACCGAGGTTGGCGCATCAGCTCTCGCACCGGGCGGTCACCGGCGTCCTCGCGCGCCCGGAACAGATCCTTCACGTACACGATGCCGACGATGTCGTCGATGTTCTGCTCGTAAGCGGGGATGCGGCTGTAGCCCGCCGCCATCGCGATCTCCAGCACGTCGCGGACGGCAGTGGCCGCGACGACCGTCACCATGTCGGGCCGGGGCACCATCACCTCGCGCACGACGGTGTCGCCGAACTCGATGATCGAGTGAATGAGCGCCCGCTCTTCCCGCTCGATGACCTCTTCCTGCTCGGCCACGTCGGCCATGGCGAGGAGCTCTTCCTCGGAGACGAACGGCCCTTCCTTCAGGCCCTTGCCCGGGATGATGACGTTGGCCAGCCCGATGAGTCCGCGTGACAGGACCCGCAGGGGCCAGAAGCGCACGAGGGCGGCGACCGGGCCGGCGGCGAGCAGACCGGCCCGCTCGCCGTGCTGGACGGCCCACGTCTTGGGCGCCGCCTCGGCGATGACGAAGATGACGCAGACTTCAAAGGCGGTGGCGATCACCACGCCCCATGTCCCGAAGTGCTTGGCCAGGAAGCCCACCAGCGTCGCCGTGACCAGCTGGCAGGTCAGCAGCACCAGGAGCACGGGGTTCAGCCAGCGCTCCGGATGGTCGGTCAGCCGGACGAGCGTTGCCGCGCCACGCTTGCCCTCCTCTTCGAGGGAGAGCGCCTTGACCCGGTTCATGCGGGTCAGCGCAGTCTCGGACATGGCGAGGAACCCGGTGATTGCGATCAGGATGACGATCGCCACGATGTAGATCCAGTCGGAATTACTCACGGCTGTTTGTGAAAGCGGCCGAGCAGTTCGCGCTCGCGCCGCTGCATGGCCGTGGCCTCCTCGGCGTCGGCGTGGTCCATACCCAGCAGGTGCAGGATGCCGTGCACGACGAGGAGCGCCATCTCGTCGTCGTAGCCGTGTGACGCTCCCGCGGCGTTGCGCTTGGCGACGGCGGGACACAAGACGAGGTCCCCGAGCATCGTCGGCGCCTCGCTCGTCGGCTCGGGGTTCACGCCCGGCCCGCTGCCGCCCGAGTCGGGAGAGCGACCACCCTCACTGATGTGGTCATCCATCGGGAAGGCGAGCACATCGGTGGGCCCGGTCTCGTCGAGAAAGCGCTCGTTGAGCTCGGCGATGGCGTGCTCGTCGACGAACAGCATCGACAGTTCCACCTCGCCCTTCACACCCTCGGCAGCGAGCACCTCCTTGGCGAGCCGCACCCAACGCATGGTGTCGACCGGCTCGTCCTTCTGCTCGTCGGCGGCGAAGACGTCGATGGTCATCACGAACCGCCACCGGCCTGCTCGTAGGCGTTGACGATGTCCTGCACGATCTTGTGGCGCACGACGTCGCGGGCATGCAGATGCACGAACTCGAGGCCCTCGATTCCTTGGAGGACCTTCTCGAGTCCCAACAGTCCGCTGCGACCGCCGGGCACGTCGATCTGCGTCACGTCGCCGGTGATCACCGCCTTCGACCCGAAGCCCATGCGGGTAAGAAACATCTTCATCTGCTCGGGCGTGGTGTTCTGCGCCTCGTCGAGGATGATGAAGCTGTCGTTCAGGCTTCTTCCACGCATGAAAGCCAGGGGCGCCACCTCGACAGTGCCGCGCTCGAGGAGACGCTGGGCACCCTCGGGCTCGAGCATGTCGTACAGGGCGTCGTAGAGCGGCCGCAGATACGGATCAACCTTGGCCATGAGATCGCCGGGCAGGAACCCCAGGCGCTCGCCCGCTTCGACGGCAGGACGAGTGAGGATGATGCGGCTGACCTTCTTGTCCTGCAGCGCCTGCACCCCGAGGGCGACGGCCAGGTAGGACTTGCCGGTGCCGGCCGGGCCGATGACGAAGGTGATGACGTTGTTGTTGATGGCGTCGGCGTAGCGCTTCTGCCCGCTCGTCTTGGGACGCACACCGCGGCCGCGCGCCGACCGGAGGACCTCGGCAGTGAGGACCTCGGAGGGCCGCTCGTCAGCTTTGACCATGTCGATCGTGCGTCCCACGTTGACGCTGTCGAGCACGTGTCCCTGTTCGAGGAGCAGCACGAGCTCGTTGATGAGCGTGCCCACGCGCGCTGCGTCGGGGCCCTCGATGGTGATCTCGTTTCCGCGAACGAAGGGCTTGGCGTCGAACGACGCCTCGATGAGCCGCAGGAGCTCATCGCGCTGCCCGAGGAGGCCAACCATCAAGTGGTTCTCGGGCTGGATCTTGACCTGGGTTTGGGACACGGGGTTCCGCTTCAGCGTACCCGGCGGGGATGCGCGAACGAGAGGGGTGGTCAGCCGGGAGGCCACCCGAGCTGCTTGCCGCCGAGGACGTGCAGGTGCAGGTGGGGAACCGAGTTCAGGGCATCGTCGCCGACGTTGAACACCAGCCTGTAGCCGCTTTCGGCAATGCCCTCCGTGCGTGCCACCTCCTGGGCGGTGCCGATCATCTCGGCCAGCGTCTCGGCATCGCCTGGGGTCAACGTTGCCGCCGATTCGATGTGACGGCGGGGCACCACAAGCACGTGGGTCGGCGCCCCGGGATTGATGTCGCGGAAGGCGTAGGTCCCCGACGTCGACACGACCTCCTCGGAAGGGACGTCGCCGGCGACGAGCTTGCAAAACAGACAGTCAGTGTCGGCCACGAGGGGCGACGCTACGACTTGTCAGCGCAGGCTGTGCTCGATCTCGGACAGCTCGCGGCGAGCGTCGGGATAGAGATGCTGCAGCTTGCCCGGCTCGATGCGGGACTGGGAGATGAAGGCGTCGACTTCGTTCTCCTGGAGCCTGATGACCCGCCCGAACTTGTAGGCGGGGAGCTCGCCCTCGTCGATCAGCCGGTACAAGGTCCGCACCGTGACCCCCAACCTGCGTGCCGCCTCTCCGGTGCTCATCCATTGGATCTCGACGGAGGACATGTCGAAATCATAAGCACGCGCCTTCGCAGGGATTGGGATGCCATGAAACGATATGAGGCCCGCTGATTGCCTCTTTCGTTCCTCCGCTTACCTACGTTAATCTACGTCTATGTCGGATTCGGCGGCGCTCCAGTCGTGGCGCCGCCGGGCCTGGGATGCAGGGGCTGAGCGGCCGCGCCCGCCGCGACGGCTCGTTGCCGCTGCTGCCCTGGCCGTCGCCTGTGTGTTCCTCGGCAGTCGTGCCCTCAACGGTGCGGGCACGACGACTGCCCAGACGCCGGATGCGACCGTGGGGTCACCCCCCTGCCCCGCGGTCGCCTCGGCGCTCCACGCCGACATCAACGGCGACGGCTGCGAGGAAGACGTCTCCTATACCGACGGCGTTCTCACCGCCGGCTCGCTGCAGCTGCGCGTCGGCTTGCCCGGTGACCGGTTGACGCTCGGCCGCTGGACGTGCGGGGCGGTCACGGCCGCCCTGCTGCGACCGGCGACCGGCGAGGTGTTCCGGTTCGACGGATGGGCGACGCAGGGCAACAGCGTGTCCGCCGTCATGCTGACGCGGGTCGAAGGCGCGGTCGGAGTGCACGCCGCGCCACGCGACGGCGGCCGCTGCGACGACCTGGCCATCGATCGCCAAACGGGGCCGCCCGTGCTTGTTCCATCGCCGCCCGTGGCAGGATGACGCCAATGGCACAACCTCCCGAGATGCAGATCGACACCAGCAAGATCTTCCAGGTGACGATCGAGACCGACCGTGGCCCGATCGTCATGGAGCTCGACCCGGGCCTCGCTCCCAACACCGTCAACAACTTCGTATCCCAGGCGCGCGCCGGCTTCTACGACGGGTTGACGTTCCACCGGGTCGTTCCGGAGTTCGTTATCCAGGGCGGCGATCCCGAGGGCACCGGCCGCGGCGGTCCCGGCTATCGCTTCGCCGACGAACCGGTGAAGGGCGAGTACACCCTCGGCGCGGTGGCGATGGCCAACGCGGGACCCGACACCAACGGCTCACAGTTCTTCATCTGCATCGACGACTGCACTCGCAAGCTGCAGCCGCTCTACAACTTGTTCGGCTACGTCATCGACGGCATCGACGTCGCCCAGTCGATCCAGGTCGGCGACAAGATGAAGTCGGTCAGCGTCACCGAGCGCGACCCTGATTGAACTGTTGACGGATTGAGGATCGTTTCCCTCCTTCCTTCAGCAACAGAGATCGCCTTCGCCCTGGGGCTCGGCGACGAGGTCGAGGCCGTCACCGACGGGTGTGACTATCCCGACGCCGCGATCGGCAAGCCGGTCGTTTCTCGCAGCCGGCTCGACGTCGGTACGACTGCGTCGGCCGCCGACATCGACAGCGCGGTACGCGAGGCCGTCGGCGACGGCGAGCCGCTGTACGCCCTCGATGCCGAGCTCATCAACAAGATCCAGCCCGACCTGATCCTCACGCAGGACCTGTGTCGCGTCTGCGCAGTGCCGACGGGCGACGTCGAGGACGCTCTCGACGTCCTCGGCTGCCACGCCGACGTCCTGTCGCTCGATCCCCACACGGTCGAGGACGTCCTCGCCGACATCCTGCGAGTCGGTGAGCACACGGCGCGAAGCGACGAGGCCCGTCGGCTGGTGGACCAGATGCGCGAGCGCATCGCGGTGGTGGACGAGGCCGTCCGGGGCCTTCCGCTCGTGCGGACGTTCCCGCTGGAATGGCTCGAGCCTCCATTCAGCGGCGGCCACTGGGTCCCGGACCTGGTGGTGCGGGCCGGTGGCGAACCCGTGCTGTGCGCTGTCGGAGAGCACTCGCGGCCGCTGCGGTGGAGCGAGGTCGAGACCGCTGCGCCCGACGTCGTCGTGTTCATGCCGTGCGGCTACGACCTGGCCGAGGGCCGCGACGAGGCGGCCGGACTGGGTGGTGTCCCGGAGCTGCGATCGACACCGGCCTGGCAGAACGACGAGGTCTACGTGGTCGACGCCACGTCGTACTTCTCCCGACCCGGCCCGCGGATCATCGACGGCCTCGAGCTGCTGGCGTCCGTACTTCATCCGGGTGCTGTCCCCGAGCCGCCTCTCGGTCGGGTGGCGCGCGTGCCAACTGATGGTTGACGGTCGGCGCGTCGGTCTGGTTCTCGGCGCCGGCGGGCCGGTGGGCCACGCCTTCCACACCGGCGTGCTCGCCGCCCTGCAGGAAGGCGGCTGGGACGCGCGGGAGGCTTCGGTGATTGTCGGCACGTCGATCGGCGCCGTCACCGGTGCCTTGCTGCGCGCCGGCGTGTCGCCCGAGGACCTGTACGCACGAGCGACCGGCCAACCGATGTCCGAGGACGGGGCGGCTCGTGCGGGAAACGGCGGCGGTTGGGCGTTGATGACGTGCGACCTGCAGCGCAGTGGCACCGGCATTGGTCGTCCGTCGTCGCCCCGCCTGCTCGCCCACTTCTTGCGGCGACCGTCGCGAACCCGAGCGGGACTGCTGCTGGCTGCGTTGACGCCGAGCGGAGCGGTGTCGTCGGCACCGGTCGCCGACGAGATCGACGAGATGCTCGGGCGGTCGTGGCCCGATCGACCGTTCTGGGTGTGCGCCGTCTGCCTCGACACGGGCGAGCGCGTCATCCTCGGCCAACCGGGCGGTCCGGCCATCGACGTGGGCACCGCCGTCGCCGCGTCGATCGGCGTCCCCGCCGTCTTCCAACCGGTCGTGGTCGACGGTCGACGACTGGTCGACGGCGGCCTCCACTCCCCTGCCAACGCCGACGTGATCGCTGACGCCATCGACCAGATCGACTCGGTGATCGTGTCGGCGCCGATGGGCATCGGATCGGCGCCCGGAAGGGTGGGCATCGACGTGCCAGGCCGGTACGTCAACCACTGGACGACGGAGAAGGAGCTGCGTCGCGTTCGAGACGCCGGCCTCCCCGTCACCGTGTTCGAGCCCGGACCTTCCGAGCTCGAAGTCATGCACTACAACGCCTTCGACCTCAGTCGGCGCAACGAGATCGCCAGGCGCGCCTACGACCACGTCGGCTCTCAGTTGCACAAGACGCTCGTCACCATGTCGTCGCCCGTTGGAAACACGGCAGTCATCGACCACCCGTAGCTTCGGAGGCATGCCGGCCAACAAGCGCATCGTCGTGGGCACCGACGGCTCGCCCACCGCCACCGCTGCCGTGCGTCGAGCCGTCGAACTCGCAGTCGCCGAGGACGCGTCCCTCCACGTGGTGACGGCCTACCGGCCAAAGATGGGGCACGAAGAACGCGCGCTCCCCGAAGCCTGGCGCTGGAAGGCGAGCCCAGGCGAGGTCGCAGAGCAGACGGCTCGCGCCGCAGCGGAGACCGCCGCCCGGGCAGGCGTCGAAGTCGAGTGTCACTCGCGTCCAGGCGACCCGGCCGACGTGCTGGTCGATGTGGTCGACGAGGTGGGTGCCGATTTGCTCGTCATCGGCAACAAGGGCATGCGCGGCGCCGGCCGCATGGTGATTCCTTCGATCCCCAATCGTGTGTCGCACCGCGCAAAGTGCGACATCCTTCTGGTCGACACGACCGCCGCCTAAGCCCTAGACAGGCGGGCATGAGCCACCCGCGTGAAGAGATCGAAGAGACGATCGCCCGCTACATCGCGGTGCGTGAGGAGATCGACGCCGGCAACGGCACGTGGACGGATCTCCTCCAGTTCTTCACCGACGACATCGTCTACATCGACCCGGCGTGGGGTCGCGTCGAGGGCATCGACAACGTCCGGACGTTCATGGTCGACTCGATGGCCGGCCTCGACGACTGGACGTTCCCGATCGAGTTCACCGCCATCGAGGGCGACGACGTGGTCGTCAAGTGGACTGAGGTCATCCCCAAGCCCGACGGCACGTCGGCCACCCAGTCCGCGTTCTCGCGCCTGATCTACGCGGGCGACGGCAAGTTCAGCTACGAGGAGGACCTGCTCAACATGGTCCACGTCCTCGACGACATCGCCAACAGCGGCTGGAAGCCGACCGGTCCCATGAACATGCCGCCGAAGCACCCCAACCGCGACGTCTCCATTCCCACCAAGGGGTAGGACGGCAGGACATGGAGATCCAACCGAAGCAGCCAACCGTGCACGGTCCCGCCGACTGGTTCACAGGCGACGTGTGGCTCGACAGCATCACCCAGCCCCACGAGGGGTCCCAGCTCAACGTGGCTGCCGTCCACTTCCCGCCCGGCGCCCGCACCGCATGGCACTCCCACGCCGGCGGCCAGACGCTCTACGTCACGGAAGGACGCGGGCTCGTGCAGTCGCGTGGCCAATCGATCCACGAGATCAGCGCCGGTGACACGGTGTGGACCCCCGACGGCGAAGAGCACTGGCACGGTGCCGCCCACGAGCACTTCATGACCCACCTGTCGCTGACCGTCAGCGCGCCGACGTGGGGCGACCACGTCACTGACGCCGAGTACAAGAGCAGGCGGGGCTAGCGCGCAATCAGGCGGACCGCGACCTCGTTGGCGAGGAGACGGCCGTCAAGGGTGAGGCGGGCGCGGTTGGCGTTGCGTTCGACGAGATCCGCCAGCTCGGGGACATCGGGAACGGCGTCGAGGGGTACGCCTTCGCTCGTTCTCAGGGCGAGTTGGAGCCCCTCGAGCGCGCGGGTCTTCTCGTCGAGATCCTCGGACGCGGCAACCGGCGACTGTCCTGACTCGATGGCGGCGATGTAGCGCTCGGGCGTCCGGAGATTCCACCAGCGGCGGCCTGACGAATGGGAGTGGGCGGCGCAGCCGATGCCCCGGTAGTCGCCCTGGCGCCAATAGAGGAGGTTGTGGCGGCACTCGTGGCCCGGGCGGGCCCAGTTGGAGATCTCGTAGTTGGGCAGCCCGGCGGCTTCCAGGACAGTGTCGGCGAGTGCGTACTTGTCGGCCTGATCGTCGTCGTCGGGGTGACGGGCCGGGTCGAGGGCCAGCGGCGTGCCTGGCTCCACAGTCAAGGCGTAGGCGCTGACGTGGGGCGGCGACAGGGCCAGGACGTCGTCGAGGCTGGCACGCCAGTCGTCGCCCGACTCCCCCGCCCCGCCGAAGATCAGGTCGATGTTGAAGTTCGTGAAGCCCGCCGAACGGGCGGTGGCGACTGCGGCCTCGAGATCACCCCGCCGGTGGGACCGGCCAAGCGACGCCAGCACATGGGGCGCCGTGGACTGGGCGCCGAACGACAGGCGGTTGACGCCCGCCTCCCCGTACATCCGCAGCGACTCCGAACGGACACTCTCGGGGTTGCATTCCACGGTGACCTCGGCGTCACCGCGGCGAGGCACCACCTCGAGGATCGAGCACAACAGCTCGGCCGGGAGCAGCGACGGCGTGCCGCCGCCGAAGAACACGCTCGACGCCGCCGGCAGTTCCGCTGCCACGATCTCCCGACGGCAGGCCGCGGCGTAGGCCTCGAACAGATGCTCACGGTCCGTCCACGTGGCGAACGCGCAGTAGTCGCAGCGCGTGGCACAGAACGGGATGTGGATATAGACGCCGAAGGCCACGGGCCCCAGCGTCGCGCCGGACGACGGGCTAGGCGCGGCGGAGCTGCAGGTCGTCGAGCCGGCGGACGAGAGCGTCCACCTCGATGCCGGCGGCGGCGGCGATGGCCCGCAGGTCATCACGCCGGATCGTCAGCATCCGACCGTTGAAGTCCTGACGCTGCACCTGGATGGTGTTCACATATCGGTGCAGAACGCGCGCTTCGTCGTCATCGACGCCCTCGAACCGGGTCAGATCGATGGTGATCTTGTCGGACCCGTCCCACGACCGCTCTGCGTCTCCGTTGGACGTCGCGGCGTCGGTGAGGTCGATGTCGGCGGCATCCCTAGGCAGAAGCTGGTCGACCGGCACGTTGTAGAAGCGAGCCAGGCGCTGGAGTCGGGGCACCGAAATGGCCCGCTCACCACGCTCGTACGCCCCCAGCACCGAGGCTTTGAACTCCTGTTTCGAGGCCCCCTCCACCTCCTGAAGGGACAGCCCTTTCTGCTTGCGAATGGCACGCAGTCGTTCGCCGACGCGGCGGGCATACCCGCCAGCCATTCCCTCCTCGATCACGCTCGCCCCCTTTGTTCCTTTTCCACTGTAATACCGGCCACGCTCCGTGGCAATCACAGAGCGTGCCCGACCCCTGACCCTGGGTACGTGGAATCGTCAACGGGGTTCGCCGCCGGGGCGGATAACCCCTGCTCGGAGGGCACACAGGAGGGTCCCGGCCGCCACCGCGGCGGTCTCGGACCGCAGCACCGTGGGGCCCAGCCCGACCGCCGGCAGCCCCGCCGCCGCCTCGCCCTGGCCCCATCCGCCCTCGGGTCCGACCAGGACGACCGGCCGGTCCAGGGACGGCGCCTCCCCTCCTGGCTCGGCCAGTGCCACCGCCGGGATGGCGGCCGCCTCGGCGAAGGCCAGCAGGTCCTCGACCTCGGGCAGCCATGTGCGCCGGCTCTGCATGGCCGCCTGACGGGCAATGCGGCGCAGGCGGTCGACGTGGTGACCGGACCGACCCCCGTCCCAGCGGACGACCGACCGCTCGGCGCTGAACGGGACCACTCTGTCGACGCCGAGCTCGGTCAGCTTCTGGACGGCCCAATCGAGACGCTCACCCTTGGTGAGGGCGATGCCGACCGTGACCGCGGGTGCCGGTCGCGGTTCGACAGTGATCTCGCCGCAGGGGTCCAGCCCACCCCCGGTGAACCGGCAGGGCCGCCAGCGCCCGGCCCCGTCGGAGACCGTGACTGTCTCGCCCGCTCGCAGCCGCAGGGCGCGCTCGAGATGGCGACGGTCGTCGGCCGCCAGCTCCGGGGCCTCGAGGTCGACGACGAAGGCGTGCGCGGCCGCCTCACGGAGCGCGCCCACGAGTGCGACCTACTTGAACGCCGAGCGAATCTTGGAGAACAGCCGGGTGTCGGCGGGCGCCACGTCGTCACCCCGAGCCGCTGCGAAGCGACGCAGGAGCTCCTCCTGCTCGGCACTGAGGTGGGTGGGCGTGTCGACCATCACCTGGACGAGTAGGTCGCCGCGCCCGCGGCCGTCGAGGTGGGGCACGCCGCGGCCCCGGAGCCGAAACACTCGCCCGGACTGGGTTCCGCCGGGGACAACGAGGTCCTCGGTGCCGTCGAGGGTCTCGTAACGCAGGTGGGCGCCGAGCGTCGCCTGGGTGATCGGCAGGTGCAGCACGTCGACGAGATCGTTGCCGTGGCGCTGGAAGCGCTCATGGGGCGTGACGCGCAGATGCACGTAGAGGTCGCCGTAGCCGCCGCCGCGAGCACCGGCCGCGCCGCGGCCGGTGAGCCGCAACGTCGAGCCATCGTCGACGCCTGCGGGCACATCGACGGTGTAGGCCCGCTCCTCCGTTATCCGACCTTCGCCTCGGCAGTCGTTGCACGGCGAGGTGACCTCTTCGCCGGTGCCGCCACACTTGGCGCACGGCGACGACGACACCATCTGCCCGAGGATCGAACGGCGCACCCGGTGCACCTCGCCGCTACCGCCGCACTCCCGGCAGGTCGTCGGTGTGGTGCCCGGCCGGGCTCCGCTCCCCTGACACGTGGCGCACGCGACGGGCTGGCGCAGGCGCACCTCGCGCTGGGCGCCGAAGACGGCGTCTTCGAACGTGAGGTCGAGGGCGACCTCCATGTCGGGGCCCTGGCGCGAACGCGGCCCGCGCCCACCACCGCCGCCGAACGGCGAGCCCGAGAAGCCACCAAAGAAGCTCTCGAACAGGTCCCCGAGCCCGGCCGCGAACGGGCCGGCGTCGAAGCCCGACCCACCGCCGACACCTGCGCCTTCGGGACCGAACAGGTCGTAGCGCCGGCGACGTTCGGGGTCGCGCAGCGTCTCGTAGGCCTGGGTCACCTCTTTGAAGCGCTCCTCGGCGTGGGGATCGCCGCCGTTGGCGTCGGGGTGCAGCTCGCGCGCCAACGCCCGGTAGGCGCGCTTGATTTCGTCCTCGGTGGCGCTGGGGCTTACGCCCAGAAGCTCGTAGTAGTCGGCCATCGATGTCAGGCGCTGAGTGTTCGGCCGAGTCTCTCACTGACGACGGCGACGGCCGCCATCGCCTGCGGATAGTTCATCCGCGTGGGTCCGAGCACGCCGACGGTGCCGACGGGCTCGCCCTCGATCTCGTACGGCGCCACCACGATCGAGCACTCGGCGAGCGACTGCAGGCCGTGCTCGGTGCCGATGGAGACGGCGATGCCTTGCACGGTGTCGTGGTCGATGACCTCGCGCAACAGGCTGACAACGACGTACTGCTGCTCGAGGATGGCAAGGACCTGGCGCACGGTGTCGACCGCGTCGAAGGCGGCGGCCATCCGCGACGCGCCGCCGACGAAGACATGGTTTTGCTCGCGGTCGGCCGGGTCGCCGATCGCCGAGACGACGGTGTCGACCAAGGCGTCGAGACGCTGGTCGCCGGTCGCTGGCATGTGGGTGCGGTCGGTCAGCGACGTGCCCCCGAGGTGGGCGGACAGATGGGTGCTGGCGGCGGCCAGGCGCTCGTCGCCGGTGTCGGCGTCGAGCTCGAGCATCGCCTTCTCGATGGTGCCGTTGGACAGCACGACGACGACCATGGCCGCCCGGTCGGTGAGGCCGACGACCTGTACCGAGCGGACCGTGGCCCGTTCGCTGGGCGGCGCCAGCACGAGCGCCGCGTAGCTGGTGAGGCCCGAGAGCAGGCTGCTCGTATCGTGCAGCATCTGCTCGAGCTCGCCGTGGGCTTTCGCGAAGAAGTCGCGCACCTGCTGGCGCTGCACGGCGGGGAGCGCGCCGGGCCCGGTGAGCTGGTCGACGAAGAACCGGTAGCCGAGGTCGGTGGGGACGCGGCCGGCGCTCGTGTGCGGCTGGGCCAGATAGCCCTCACGCTCGAGGGCGGCCATTTCGTTGCGGACCGTGGCCGGGGACACACCGAGGTCGGTCGTGCGCGCCACATGGGCCGAGCCGACGGGCTGGGCAGTCTCGATGTACTCGCGCACGACGGCGCGGAGAACAGCAGCCTTGCGATCGTCGAGCATCAGGGCACCTCTAGCAATCGATGATACCGAGTGCTAGACGGCACGCCGGGGTTCAGTTGGTGGCGTCCTCGAGCGAGTCGTGGACGCTCATCACCTTGTCGAGCCCGCTGATCTCGAAGGTGCGGCGCAGGCTGGCGCTGGGGCACGCGACCCGCAGGTCGGCGTCCCGCCGGCGAGCCCGCGTGAGCCCGTCGACCAGCACCCGAAGGCCTGCGGAGTCGATGAAGCGCACCTCGCTCAGGTCGATGACGATTGAGGCGGAGCCATCGTCGACGAGGCGGCGGAGCTGGTCTCGGAACGTGGGCACGGCCGCGATGTCGATCTCACCCTGTGCGGCGAGCACCGTGTGTCCCCCCAGCTTCTCTATTTGGAAGCTTGCGTCGATGACGGCGACCTTAACCGCGCCTACTCATCCAAACGCAGCGCGGAGATGAAGGCCTCCTGCGGAACTTCGACGCGGCCAATGTTCTTCATGCGCCGCTTGCCTTCCTTTTGCCGCTCGAGCAGCTTGCGCTTGCGGGAGACGTCGCCGCCGTAGCACTTGGCGAGGACGTCCTTGCGCTTGGCCTTGACGGTCTCGCGGGCGATGACCCGGCCGCCGATGGCGGCCTGGATGGGCACGTCGAACATCTGACGGGGAATGAGCTCCCGCAGCCGCGCCGTCATCTTGCGCCCGTAGGACGCCGCCTCGTCGCGGTGCACGATCGAGCTGAAAGCGTCGACAGGAACGCTGTTGAGGAGGACGTCGACCTTGACGAGATCTGCCTTGGCGTAGCCGGCAGGCTCGTAGTCGAGCGACGCGTAGCCGCGCGTGCGGCCCTTCAGCTGGTCGAAGAAGTCGATGACGACCTCGGCGAGCGGGATGCGGTACACGAGCTCGAGGCGGTCCTCGGAGAGGTACTCCATCTTCTCCATCTCGCCCCGCCGCGACTGGCAGAGGTCCATCACTGTGCCCGTGTACTCCGACGGCAGGAGGATGGTGACGGTGAAGAACGGCTCCTCGATCTCGGCCAGCTCGTTCGGCGGCGGCATGTCCGAGGGGTTGTCAACCTCCTGCACCTCGCCGTTCGTGCGATGGGCGAGGTACTCCACGCTCGGCGCGGTGGCGATCAGTGAGAGGTTGAACTCGCGCTCGAGGCGCTCGCGCACGATCTCCATGTGCAGCAGACCGAGGAAGCCGCACCGGAACCCGAACCCGAGCGCGCCCGAGGTCTCCGGTTCGTAGTTGAAGGAGGCGTCATTGAGGCGCAGCTTCTCGAGGGCGTCGCGCAGCTCGGCGAAGTCGTCACCCTCGACCGGATACAGGCCGCAGAACACCATGGGCTTGGGATCGCGGTATCCGGTCAGCGGCTCGTCGGCCTTGCGGCCAGCCTCGGTGACGGTCTCACCGGAGCGGGCCTCGGCGACGTCCTTGATGCCGGCGATGAGGTAGCCGACCTCGCCCGGGCCCAGGGCGGCGACGGGGAGGTTGTCGGGCGTGCGGACGCCGATCTCCTCCACGTCGTGGGTGGCCTTGGCCTGCATGAACCACAGACGGGAGCCGGCCGAAAGGGTGCCGTCCATCACGCGCACGGCGCTGACGACGCCGCGGTACTGGTCGTAATAGGAGTCGAAGAGGAGGCCGCGAAGCGGTGCATCGGCATCGCCGGTGGGCGGCGGCACGCGCTCGACGATGGCGTCGAGCAGTTCGGGGACGCCCTCGCCGGTCTTGGCGCTGACGTGCAGGATCGTGTCGGCCGGGATGCCGAGCACGTTCTCGATCTCCGATGCGAAGCGCTCCGGGTCGGCCCCCGGCAGGTCGATCTTGTTGAGGACGGCGACCACCTCGAGGTCGTGGTCGATGGCCTGGTAGGCGTTGGCCAGGGTCTGGGCCTGGATGCCCTGGGACGCGTCGATCAACAGGACGGCGCCCTCGCAGGCCGCCAGGCTCCGTGATACCTCGTAGCCGAAGTCGACGTGGCCCGGCGTATCGATGAGCTGCAGCCCGTGGTCCTTCCACGTCAGGCGGACGTTCTGGGCCTTGATCGTGATGCCCCGCTCCCGCTCCAGCTCCATCGAATCGAGGTACTGCTCCCGCATCTGGCGGGGATCGACAGCGCTGGTCAGCTCGAGGATGCGGTCGGTCAGCGTCGTCTTGCCGTGGTCGATGTGGGCGATGATGCTGAAGGCGCGCAGCCGGTCCTGAGAAATCACGACCCTCGATGATGACGCGTTTCCGGACGTAGCCCGCCGAACCGGTAGCCTGACGTCCGCCATGGCGAACATCCGAAGCCAGATCAAGCGCAATCGCCAGAACGAGCGCCGGCGCATCAAGAACAAGGCCGTGCGCTCGGAGGTCAAGACGCGCGTCAAGCGGGCTGTGCAGTCCGCGGAGACGGGTGCCGAGGACCAGGCCGAGGCGCTGCGTGCGGCGGTGAAGCGCATCGACAAGGCAGCCGCCAAAGGCGTGATCCACAAGAACCAGGCGGGCAACCGCAAGTCGCGCCTGATGCGCCGCCTGGCGCGCACCTCCTCCTGAGCATTCGCTCGCGCCTCCTTGCTGTCGCGCTCGTCGTCGTGACTGGCGCGGCCCTCGCCGCGTGCGGAGGCGGCTCGGACTCCCCGACGATCGCCGGCAAGTCGACGACTGGCCCGACCGTGACGCCGCCCCACCTCGAGGTCAACACCGGGCCCGCACCCTGGCCCCGCCCCGACGATGCCATCCAGCGGGTTGCCGCCGCCGGTCTGCCGGCGTTCAAGTCGGAGCAGCTCTTCTACCACGTGCATGCCCACCTCGACGTCTACGTCGACGGCCATGCGACGGTGGTGCCGGCCGGGCTCGGGATCGGCGGCGATCCCAACGCCGTCGTCCAGACCCAGAACGGTCAGCTCGTTGCCGGCCTCGTCGGCGGCAAGTGCTCACAGCCGTGCATCTCCCCGCTGCACACCCACGACGAGAGCGGCGTCCTCCATGTCGAGAACGACAAGGAGCGCCAGATCAACCTCGGTCAACTCTTCACCGAGTGGGGCGTGCGCTTCACAACCGACTGCGTCGGGAGCTACTGCGCGCCCGACAAGCCCTACAAGGTGTACGTCAACGGCCAGCCGTTCACCGGCGATGCGTCGACGGTCGTGCTCAAGAACCTCGAGGAGATCGCGGTCGTGATCGGGACGCCGCCGGCGACGATCCCGAACGCGTTCCCGTCGTCGTAGCCCGCGGGCCCAGGCGGCTGAGCCGGGCGACCAGCACCTCGAGCACCAGCCCGTCGGGCCACTCGATCGCACCCTTGAGGGCGAGGTCGGCCTCGGCGAGGAGCATGATCGCCCGCTTCACAGGCTCGTGGCCGAGCTTGCGGGCCTGACTCAGCGCCTTGCGCGCCGGGAACGTCGAGCCGCTGATCCCGAGCATCTCGGCCGCCGCCTTCTCGTCGGCGGCACCCGACCCCTCGAGGCGGAGAATGCGGGTGTAGTGATTGTGGAGGCTGGCCAGGACCACGAGCGGGTGGCGCCCACTGCCGAGCAGACGGTGCAGGTTCTCCAGGGCGGCACTGGTGTCGCCCCTGTCGATGGCATCGGTGAGATCCCACGGCGCCACCCCGCCCGCCTCGCCGAGGAACGGCGTGAGCTCGTCGGCACTGACCTTGGCGCCTTCGCCATACGCCGCGGTCAGGAGCTCGACCAGCGCCGGGAGGCGGCCGACGTCTTCCCCGAGGTGGTCGGCGAGGAGCGCGCCCGCCTTGGCATCGAGGTCGATCGGAGAAGCCTTGAGCTGCGCCGCCAGCCACGACTGGCGCGCCTTCCCGCCGGATGGGGCGCCGGCGTCGACGACGTGGCCCGTCTTCTTCACGGCGTCCAGCACGCCGCGGGCCATCTGTCCCCCGCCGCCGACGAGCACGAGCGCGGTGGTGGGCAAGGGGTCGGCGAGATAGGCGAGGAGGGGCGCCACGTCCTGGGCCGAGAAGCGCCCAACCGAGCGGGCGACAACGACGCGCCGGCTGCCGAAGAACGGTGGCGTCTGGGCGGCGTCGACGACGGCCGCGATGTCGTAGTCGTCGCCGGCCAGGTCCTCGACGACGAACGCGGGGTCGTCGTCGCCGACGAGCTGTGCGACCAGGTCGCGCACGGCGTCGCCCGTGAGCACGGGGTCGTCGCCCCGCACCAGATAGACGGGCAGATCAGTCGCGGCGGCCTTCACGCCGCCTCCATCACGGCGGCCAGAACGTCGCACACCCGGCGCGTCCCACGCACGTCGTGAGCGCGCACGATGCGACACCCGAGGGTGACGCCGATCGCCGTCGCCCCCAGCGAGGCCTCGTTGCGCTCGTCGATCTCCAGTTCCAGGAAGCGCCCGAGAAACGTCTTGTTGGAAGCAGACAGCAGCAGCGGATATCCGAGGTCGGCCAAGCGATCAGACGCGCGGAGCAACTCGAGCGATTGCTCCCACGTCTTTCCCAGGTCGAGCCCGGCGTCGAGCACGATGCGCGCCGGCGCGATTCCAGCGTGCTCTGCTTGCTTGGCCCGGCCGACCAGGAAATCGCAGACCGCGGTGACGACATCGCCATTGGGGTACTCCGGCTCGGGATCGCGCACGCGCGGCTTCAACCGGATGTGGGTGGCGACCACGGTCGCACCCGCTTCGGCGCTCACCGCCAGGTAGTCGGGATCCCCGAACCCGCTGATGTCGTTACCGACGACGGCACCGGCCGCGTAGGCCTGCCGAGCGACCTCGGCCCGCCACGTGTCAACCGAGAGCGGGACGTCGATCCGCGCGTGGAGGGCCTCGATCGCAGGGATCACCCGCTCGAGCTCCTCCTCGGCCCCGACCTCGGGGCCCGGTCCGGCTTTGACACCACCGACGTCGATGATGTCGGCCCCATCGTTGACGAGCTGCTCGGCCAGCTTGAGCGACGCGTCCATGTCGAAGTACCGGCCCTGGTCGAAGAAGGAGTCGGGCGTCCGGTTGACGATCCCCATCACCAGGGCGCGGGTCGTCACGTCGTAGGCGCGGTCGCCGACGCGGAGCTCCACCCCGCCGAAACTAACGGCGGTCGACGGCAACCTCGAGGGTTCCGGCACTCGGGTGGCGGTGCACGGCGATGGCTCCGATGTCGATCTCGCGGTCGGTGGGCACGGTGTCGGGGACGGCCCGGACGCGGGTTGGGACGCGCTCGGCGAGGGAGGCGAGCGCCTTCTCGGTAGTGCGGCTGGGGCGGCGGACGACGAGCAGATCGACCGTGCGGACGCCGGCGGCGCGGACGGCGCGTAAGAGCTGCTCGGGTCGGGCGTCGGCGACGACGAGCACGGTCGCCTGGCCCGACCGGGACAGGTCGCCGCCGGCCACCGCCGTGTGCCAGGGCGCCGTCGAACACCGCGGCGCTGGCTCTCGGCGCCGACCGCACCAGTTGCACGACGGTGTCGATGCGTTCGCGGAACGTCGCAGGCGGCGACGGTCGGAGCAGATCGGACACGCGCACCCCCCGGGAGACAAGCTCAACCGGGGAAGCGGCGCTCTCAGACGAGAGGCGCGGGACCTTCAGTGGAAGGGTCTCTCCTGGCCGCCCATTCGGCTTCGACTTCGAGCGGGATGCGGCGGTAGGCGCCCCAGTGGTCGTAGCCGGCGAGGCGCCACCGGGCGTACCAGCCGACGTACCGGACAAGAAAGCCGACCACGCCGAGGCGGCGCCACTGGGTGACGTGCTCGCGCTCGTGGCGCAGCAGGTGCTCGTCGGCGACCGCGCTCCGTCGGATCGAGACAACCGACCGGATGGTGATGGCGTCAGCGCCCGGCGGCACCGGACCCCCGATCAACAGCCAATGATCGCCGTGTCGCCTGAGGCGCACCGCTCAATACAGCTTGGCCGTGAGCGCCTTGCGGTAGTGGGCGGTCCGCGGGTCGTCGGGCCCCAGGACCTCGAGGAGGTCGACGAACTCCTGGCGGGCGACCTCGTCGTCCTTCACCTTCTCGAGCAGGCTGTCGAGCTTGGTCTCCACCTCGCCGTTCGACTCGTCACCGAGCTCGGCTTCGTCGCCAAGGCGGGCGAGGGCGGCGACCCGGCGGGACTCCGCGTTCTCGGGAATGCGGGCCAGAAGCTGGAGCGCCTCTTCCTTGTCGCCCCGCTCGGCGAGCAACTCGGCGAGGGCGACGACAGCCCCCTCGTGATCGGGAACCTCCTCGAGTGCCTTGCGCAGAGAGTCCTCGTCGCCGGCAGCCACCAGGCGGTCGGCTTCGGTCTCGGCGGGTGCCAGCCGCTCAACGAACTCGGCGACGCTCTTCTCGGGCAGGGCGCCGATGAAGCCGTCGACCACCTTGCCGTCCTTGATGGCATACACGGCGGGGATCGACTGCACCTGGAAGGTCTGCGACACCCTGGGGTTCTCGTCGACGTTGACCTTGACCAGGTCGACCCTGCCGTCGGTGGCGTCGACGACCTTCTCGATGATCGGTCCGAGGGTGCGGCACGGCCCGCACCACGGCGCCCACAGGTCGACCACGACGGGGACCTGCTTCGAGCGCTCGAGGACGTCTTGTTCGAACGTGGCGTCAGTTACGTCAGTCATCTCAGTAAGGAGAACGGCAGCGGACCTGCCCGCATTCCTACCCGCAAATTAGGGTGTCGGCGCCGTGGAACCCATAGAAGGCATCGACGTCGAGCACGTCACCAAGTGGTTCGAGGACCACGTCGAAGGAGTGCAGCCCCCGTTGGGGTTCGAGCTGGTCGCCGGCGGCCGGTCGAACCTCACGTTCCGGGTGGACGACACAGCCGGCGCTTCGTGGGTCCTGCGCCGCCCGCCCCTCGGGAGCATCCTGCCGACGGCCCACGACATGAGCCGGGAGTACAAGGTGATCTCGGCGCTCGGTCCCACACCAGTGCCAGTCCCCCGGACCTTCGGGTTGTGCGAGGACGAGGCCGTCAACGAGAAGCCCTTCTACGTCATGGAGTACGTCGAGGGGCACATCCTGCGGGACGCGCAGACGACCGAACGGGTCCTCGGCGAGAAGGAACGGCGGGTCGCGGGCGAGTCACTGGTCGACGTGCTCGCCGACCTCCACGCCGTCGACATCGATGCCGTCGGACTCGGTGACTTCGGCCGCCGCGACGGCTACATCGAACGCCAGCTCAAGCGGTGGCACACGCAGTTCGACAAGTCGAAGTCCCGCGAGATCCCGGCCGTCGAGGAGGTCTACCAGGAGCTGCTGGGGACAGTGCCCGAGCAGGGGCCGGCGACGATCGTGCACGGCGACTACCGCCTCGACAACACCATGCTCGGTGAGGACGGGCACGTGCGTGCCGTCCTCGACTGGGAGATCTGCACCCTCGGCGATCCCCTCGCCGACGTCGGCCTCCTGATGGTCTATTGGGCCGACCCCGGCGACAACACTTCCGCTCTCCTGTCGGCTCCGACCGCGCTGGACGGCTTCCTGCGCCGAGCCGAGATCGCCGAGCGATACGCCAAGCGCTCGGGACGCGACCTCAGCAGGCTCGACTTCTACGTGGCCTTCGGATACTGGAAGCTGGCCTGCATCCTCGAAGGTGTCTACGCCCGCTACAAGGCCGGCCACGGCGGCGGCGACCTCGGCGCCTTCGAAGCCTTCGGCGACCACGTCGTGCTCCTCGCTGAGACGGCCAAGAACGCGGTCGACGCCTCGCACTAGTGGCTGACCTCTACGACCTGCTGCAACGGCCGAGCCTCGACGATCCGTTGATGATCGTCACCCTCGAGGGCTGGGTGGATGCGGGCCTCGGCGCGGCCGCCGCCCTCGCCGCCCTCCTCGGCACGGTCGCCACCGACGTGGTCGCCAACTTCGACGTCGACTCGCTGCTCGACCACCGGGCCCGCCGCCCGGTCGTGCGCATCGTCGACGGCGTCAACACCGGCCTCATGTGGCCGGAGATCCAGCTTCGGTCGGGGCGCACGAGCGAGGGACGGGACATCCTGTTCCTCGTTGGGCCCGAGCCCGACCACCAGTGGCGCGCCTTCTGCACGGCCGTCGCCGAGCTGGCCGGCGCCTTCGGCGTGCAGCTGGTCGTCGGCCTCGGCGCCTTTCCGGCCCCTGTCCCCCACACGCGCCAGACCCGGCTGGTCGCCACGGCGACGTCGGCCGAGCTCGCCCACCGGGTCGGCTTCATCCCCGGGACGATCGACGTCCCCGCCGGCGTGCAGGCCGGACTCGAGCGCCGGTTTGCCGAGCTGGGCATCCCCGCCGTCGGGCTGTGGGCGCGCGTCCCGCACTACGCGGCCGCCATGCCGTACCCCGAGGCGAGCGTCGTCCTGCTCGAGGGGCTCGCGGCCCTCACCGGCGTGCACGCCGACGCCACCGAGCTGCGTGCCGCAGCCCAGTCGACGCGCACGCGTCTCGACGAGCTGGTCGCCAACAGCGAGGAGCACGCCACGCTCGTGCGTCAGCTCGAGACGGCGGTCGACGCCGAGATCGAACGACCGCTCGGATCGTCGCTGCCCTCAGGCGACGAACTTGCGGCCGAGCTCGAGCGCTTCCTGCGAGAGGAGAACCCGTAGATGAAGGTCGATGGCGGGGTCGGCTTCGACCTCGCGACGGCGGCGCAGAACGCGAGAGAGGCCGAGGACGCCGGCTACGACGGCCTGTGGTCCGCGGAGACCAGCCACGACCCGTTCTTCCCGCTGCTGCTCGCCGCCGAGCACACCGAGCGGGTCGAGCTGGGTACTGGGATCACGGTGGCGTTCCCGCGCAGTCCCATGCACCTGGCCAACGTGGGCTACGACCTACAGAGCTACAGCAAGGGCCGCTTCATGCTCGGGTTGGGCTCCCAGATCAGGGCCCACATCGAGAAGCGCTTCAGCGCGACATGGGGGAATCCAGCCGCCCGCATGCGCGAACTGATCCTCGCCACGCGCGCCATCTGGTCGTCGTGGCAGGAGGGCACCAAGCTCGATTTCCGCGGCGACTACTACACGCACACGCTGATGACCCCGATGTTCAATCCCGGCCCCAACGCCTACGGGACGCCGAAGATCTTTCTCGCCGCCGTCGGTGAACGGATGACGGAAGTGGCCGGCGAGGTGTGTGACGGTCTGCTCGCCCACGGCTTCACCACCGAGGCCTACCTGCGTGACGTCACGCTGCCGGCCCTCGAGCGGGGCCTGGCGAAGGCGGGCAAGCAGCGGGCCGACTTCCAGATCTCCTGCCCGGTCTTCGTGGTCACCGGCGCCGACGAGCAGGAGTTCGAAGCGGCCGACAAGGGAGTGCGCCAGCAGATCGCCTTCTACGGCTCGACGCCCGCCTACAAGGGCGTGCTCGAGAAGGGGGGCTGGAACGACCTCCAGCCCGAGTTGAACCGCCTGTCGAAGCAGGGCGAGTGGGTGCAGATGGGCACCCTGATCACCGACGACGTCGTCGACGCCTTCGCGGTGCGAGGAGAGCCTGAGGAGATCCCCAAGCTCATCCTCGCCCGCTACGGCGATGTCATCGACCGGGTGACGTTCTACGCCCCGTACAAGTCAGATCCGGACCGCTGGAAAGCGGTGCTGGCCGGCTTCAAGTCGTAGCCGACCAGCAGAGCGTCAGCCGACGCACCCCGACACGTGGACGCAGTTGTCGGGCGTGTTGCCCGTGATGGCGGTCACCGACCCCGACACCGCGGTCGACGGGTTGCTGAGGTCGTTGTAGACGCCCCCGCCGTCGTCAGACGCTTGGTTGGACTTCACCGAGCTGTTGACCAGGTGCGCCGTGGCACCTTGGGCGTTGAAGATGCCGCCGCCCCAGCCTGGGCTCCCGAAGGCTTGATTACCGCTCACCTTCGTCGTGTTGAGGACGAGGGTGCCCGCGTTGTGGATCCCGCCGCCGAACGCCGGTGCACTCGACGAAAGCGTCCCCGCAGTGTTGTTGTAGATGGAGCTGCTGGTGATCGTGAGCCCCGCGAGGTTCGCGACGCCGCCGCCAGCGGCGGCAGACCCGTAAATACCGACGGCGGCGTTGTCGTGGATCGACGAGTTGCTCGAGATGTTGGTGGCCTTGGTGACTGCAATCCCGCCACCGAGTGCCTCACCCGCATAGCCCGAGAGCTGGCCGGTGAGGTTGCCGGCGACCTCAGTGCTGCTCATGCTGAGCGCGTTGCCCGCGAACCCTCCGCCGACCGCGAATCCGAACGCGTCGGAGCCCGTCACCTCGTTGTCCAGAAGCTTGCTCGCTGTGATCGTGACCATGGGGGCGTTGGCGGCCCCGCTGGAGATGCCGCCGCCGAACGCGAAGACCACGCCCCCGCCGCCTTGGGCCGTGTTGTTGGTGACCGTCGAGGTGTTGATCGTCGTCGTGCCCGAGTTGGCGATGCCGCCGCCGAGCGGGATCGCGGCGGACATACAGAGACACATCGTCGAAGCGTCCAGTTGGTTGCCGCTCACATCACTGTTGGAGACGTTCAGCACCCCTGGGTTGATGTTGGCGATGCCGCCGCCAACCGGTACCGACGGGCTCCCGCTGATGAGCACGCGGTTTCCGTCGACCTTGGCGTTCTTCAGGTTGGTCGTCCCGAAGTTGAGGAGGCCGGCGCCCGCGCTCAAGGGGCCCTGCTTGAGCTGGCCGTTGGTCAGCGTCTCACCGTTGAGGGTCAGCGTCCCGTTGGACGACACCTCGACGAGGCGGAAGTCCAGCGTGCCACCGGCGGTGCTGCGCTGCAGTGTGACACCACTGCCGTTGATGGTGATCGGCGTGGTGATCACCGGGAGGGCGTTGCCGCCGTCCGTCGTGTTGTCAGGAGCGTTGAAGACGTAGGTGCAACCCGCAGCCACGTTGATGGTGTCCGCCGTGGGCGTCCCGTTGGCGGCCTTGATCGCCGCGATGAGCGCAGCGGGGTTGCCGCCGTTGCACGGCACGCTGATCGTCGCGCCGAAGGCGCTGCCGCCAGATGCGACCGCTGCCAGCGGCACCGCGACCGCCGCCGCCAATACGACGGCCGCGAGCCGTCGACCCAACCGATGATTCTGCACGTGGTGTCCTCTCTCGCCGTGAATCGAAGGCGACGTTACCGACGGGTTTCGCGCTGCGGCACCGGCCAATTGGCCGATTTCACGCGGTTCGCATCCCTTTTGTGGGGATTCGCGGAGGTCTCTAGATGACGAGGTTGATCAGCCGCGGCGGCCTGGCGATCACCCGCTTGGGATGGCCGCCGTCGAGGACTTCCTGCACCTTGGATGACGACCGGGCGAGGGCCTCCATCTCGGCTTCGTCGATCGACGGGCTGACGTTGATCACGTCGCGCTTCTTGCCGTTGACCTGCACGACCATCTCGACGGTCTCCTCAGCGGCCATGACCGAATCGGCCACCGGCCACGCCAGCTCGTGGATGTGCTCGCCCGGGTGACGCCGCTCCCACAGCTCGGCAGTGATATGGGGCGCCATCGGCGCCATCAGGAGCAGCAGAGAGTCGATGGCGAAGTCGGTCTTGCCCTGCTTGTAGACGAAGTTGGTGAACTCCATGCACGCGGCGACCGCCGTGTTGTACGACCAGCGCTCGTACTCGTCGGAGACGCGGGCGATCAGTCGGTGGGCGG
>JAFAUA010000338.1 GCA_019243595.1 Acidimicrobiia bacterium | reverse complement strand
TTGATCATGTCGTCGGCGAGCGTGCAGCGGACCCCGGTGGGGTTCGTCTTTGCGTTGTAGACCTGCGCCGCCGGAACGCCTGCGCAGTCGTTGCTGGGATTGGCGAGAGCGTTCCAGTACACGCTGTCGAAGATGATGGCGTTGCCGTGGTTGGGGTGGCCCTCGACGGCACCGATCTGCGTCGGTGTCCACACAACCCCGCTGCCCCAAGAGGTGGGGTTCTCGAAGTAGCCGCGCGTCAGGTGGTAGTCGGCCAGCTGCTGGCCCGTTGACCACGCGTCGGGGAACGAGCACTGCGGAAGGATCCCCTGGTAGATGCCGGGATAGGCGTTGGCGACCTGCTGCTGGACGAGCGAGCCGCCGGAACAGCCGGTGCCGATCGTGTAGCGCAACGTGCCGTAGTGGTTGATCAGATGTTCCTTGGCCATCACGAGCGATTCGGCCTCGGTGAGCAGGTTGCAGTTGTGGCCGGCGTTGTCGAGTGCGGTGGACATGACTGCGAAACCGAGACCCAGCGCCGTTCCCGGACTGCTGCTCACACCGGGCCCGCCCGGCACCCCGACGGTGTCGGTTGTCGTGCTCGGTGCCGTGCTCGACTCGTGGTCGATCCCGCAGCTGGCGCCGTGAGTGATCAGCAGCTTGTGCACGAACTGAGGCTGCGGGTTGAACGCCGTCCACTGCTTCGAGGGCTGGTAGAGGACCGAGATTTGGTACTGGTCCCTGTCCATGTAGCCGGTCTCCGTGCGGATGATGAAGGGCACGGTCACGCCGCTCTGCGTCTTGGTCGTGGCGAGATCGGATGGGGGATTGCTCGGGTCGTAGGAATTGAACGCACCCGTGATCGACGACTTGTACTGGAACGCGTAGGTCGCCGGGGCGTTGCACTGAGGATCCTTAGATCCGTTCTGGCACACCCACGGCTTGAGCTGCGGCCCGGAGAAGAGGGGTCCGCCGAGCGCGTGGTCGACGAGGGTCTGCGAAGCGCTGGCGCCATTGGGCAAGGTCACGACGAGCGAGTTGTTGCCGACGACGAGACCGGTGACCAGACCACCGAGGCGGCCGTCCGACAATGGCGCAAACTGGCTCGTGACGTCGCGTGATCCGACCCTGACCTTCACATCAGCCGGATTGGTGCCCGGCGGCAACGACACGGCGACGAGCGCCTCGCCGCCCGAAATCAGGTCAGCCCGGTTCGACAGGACCGAGATGGTGGGTGCGGCCGGTGCGGATCGCGCCGTGATCTGTCCGGCCACGACGGGCGCCGTCAGCGTGATCGTGGCCAACGCGACCGCCAACGCGACGCGCTTGTAGAGACGTGTGCGAGCCATCGAGATGTACATTTCGGCACATCTCGGACAGGTCCTGCTCCCGACGTCCGTCGGAGAGGCGCTTCTCCAGGGCCGCGAGCTGGTCGCGCAGCTCGTGGGGGAGGTGGTCGCCGAGGAAGGCGAAGTGCTCCTCGATCGATGGGACCTCGGCGCGCCACTCGTCGGGGTCGACCTTGAGCAGCTCGGCGACGGCCTCAGCGGACAGGCCCAATCCGTCGAGGTCGAGGTCGTCGGCCGACGGGACGTAGCCGATCGCCGTCTTGGTGGCGCCGCCCTTGCCGTTGACCCGGTTGAAGACCCACTCGAGCACGCGGCTGTTCTCGCCGAAGCCGGGCCAGAGGAACTTGCCGTCGGGGCCCTTGCGGAACCAGTTGACGTAGAAGATCTTCGGCAGCTTGTCGGCGTCGGTCTGGCGACCGATCTCCAGCCAGTGGCCGAGGTAGTCGGCCATGTTGTAGCCGCAGAACGGCAGCATCGCGAAGGGATCGCGGCGCAGCTTGCCGACCGCGCCGGCCGCTGCCGCGGTGGTCTCCGACGCCATGATCGAACCGAGGAACACGCCGTGGTCCCAGTCGAAGGACTCGTGGATGAGCGGCACCGTGGAGGAACGGCGGCCGCCGACGAGGATGGCCGAGATCGGCACGCCCTTCGGGTCCTCCCAGTTGGAGGCGATGGCCGGATCCTGCGCCGCGGGCGCCGTGAAACGCGCGTTGGGGTGCGCGGCCGGCGTCTCCGACTCGGGCGTCCAGTCGTTGCCCTTCCAGTCGGTGAGGTGAGCCGGCTTGTCGTCGGTCATGCCCTCCCACCACACGTCGCCGTCGTCGGTGAGCGCGGTGTTGGTGAAGATGCAGTTGCCGTCGAGGGTGAGCATGGCGTTGGGGTTGGTCTTCATGCTCGTGCCCGGAGCCACGCCGAAGAACCCGGCCTCGGGGTTGATGGCGTACAGGCGGCCGTCGTCGCCGAACTTCATCCAGCAGATGTCGTCGCCGACCGTCTCCACCTTCCAGCCGGGCAGGGTGGGGACGAGCATGGCCAGGTTGGTCTTGCCGCACGCCGACGGGAAGGCGCCGGTGACGTACTTGGTGTCTCCCTCGGGCGACGTCAGCTTGAGGATCAGCATGTGCTCGGCCAGCCAGCCGTCGTCACGCGCCATCACCGACGCGATGCGAAGGGCAAAGCACTTCTTGCCGAG
>JAFAUA010000286.1 GCA_019243595.1 Acidimicrobiia bacterium | reverse complement strand
CGCCGTTGGCCGAGACGTTGGCGATCGAGTCGCCGCCCGTAACGTTGCCGACACGCACCCGGCTGCGGTTGCCGACGCGGAGCCGGAGGCTGGCGTCGCCACCGGCCGCGGAGCGGGCGTGGGCGTGGTCGCCGCCGGCACCGCCGTTGCCGCCGCGGGCACGGATGTTGGTGTTGTTGGAGACGTCGCCGGTGTCGCCGGAGGTGGACTGCGCGTTCGACTGGGCGCCGGAGTTGGCCTGGCTCACCGCGCCGCCGATGGCGGTGGCATCGCCGGTGCGACCGGAGTCGCCCGTGTTGCCGGAGTTCGTGTCGCCGGAGACGTTGGTGTTGCTCTTGATCGCCGAGGCGCCGCCACTGAGCGGGTTGCCGAGCTTGCGGGTGCTGGCGTTGTTGGCGACCGCCGCGGCCTGGATGCCGAGGGCGATCTCGGAACGGGCGTCGCCGGACTTGCCGGTACCGCCGGAGTTGCCGGACTGTGCGTTGGGGTTGCTGACTGCGGTGGAGCTGGCCGAGCCGGTGTTGCCGGTGTTGGTGGCGGAGGACTGAGCGGTGGACGCGCCCGAGTTGCCGGACTGCGCGAGCGGGGCGATGCTCAGGCTGACGTTGCCGCCTGCCCCACCGTCGGCGCTCACGTTGGCGATCGAGTCGCCGCCGGAGATGTTGCCGATAGAGACGTTGTCGCGGCTGCCGACGTTCGAGCGGAAGCTGACGTCGCCGGACGCGCCCGAGCGGGCCGTGGCGCCGTCGCCGCCAGCGCCGCCGTTCCCGCCGACGGAGGTGCCGTGCACGGTGTTGACAGCCGAGCCGGTGTTGCCCGAGGTGGCGACAGCAGACGAGCTGGCGCCGCTGTTGGCCTCGGAGTTGGAGCTACCGGTCGCCGAGGCGTTCCCGGTCGCACCCGAGTCGCCCGTGGTGCCGCTCCCCGCGGCGGGGCTACTCGCCGGCGCGGCCGCGGGGGCCGCGGTCGCGGCCTGCGTGGTCGGCGGTGAGGTGGGCGCCGTCGTGGTCGTCGTCGCCGCCTGCGCCTCGGCCGCCGTGGGGGCCAAGAGCAGGATGGCGGCTGCCGCCACGCTCGTCGCACCAGCCAGGCAGGCTGCGCCTGCCACTCGAACCTTGCTGCTTCCGCTCGTCATGCTCATTCCTTGCCTTGGTTCCGCCTTCGAACAGGTTCCCGCACGTGGGCGCACGTCTCCCCACGACACAAAGTGGATCGCTTTCTAGCACGCAGCCCCGGGCCACACAAGCTATGTCGGCCGAAATTTCTGGGGGAATTTCTTCGTATCGCCGCCCCCGCCCGCCGACCCCCGAAGTGTTGGAATCGAGCGGCCGTGATGGAACTTGCGGGCCGGGTTCCAACACCCGGCCAACCGCGCAAAACCGCAGGTCAGGCTGGCAGTCTTGAGTGTTGGTCGAGGGTTGGGATGTTCCAACGCGGGTGGGTGATGGAGCCCTGGGACGTGTTGGAATCGTGTTGGGAAATTCCCGGGATCCGCATCCAGTTATTTGACTTTGATCGGCGGTTTGCTGCGCCGAGCAGCAAACAACCCAGCACCAGGCTCAGCACGCCCTCGGCGGCCAGATCGCCTACAGGCAGGCCCGTGGTCGCAAGCCGCCGCACCTCCTGAGAGGCGGGCTGCGAGGCCGTCGAGGGGGCTGCCGGCGCCGGGACGGGCCGGGCGACGGCACTGGGTCCGAAGCCGCCGGAGGCGACCGAGTTGTGCAGGGCGGTGGAGCATCCCGAAGCCACCGAGTGGTCGATGGCGACCGAGCAACCCGAGGCCACCGAGCCGTCCTGGGCGAAGCCCGCACCGGACGTCACGCTGGTCGGATCGACGCTCCCAACGCCGGCTCCAACACTGCTCCCCGACCCGCCGTGGCCGCTCGTCGCCGGGCCCAGAACGGGGGGTGTTGGAGCGGCGGTGGCCCGGGCCGCCAGCAAGGGCAGGGGGTCGCCGGCGCTCGTCTGAGCGGTGTGGGCGCCGCCCGTCGACCCGGTCGAACCGGAGTCCCCGGAGCGGGCGACGGGGGCGAACGATGCCGTGGAGCTCGCCGGCCCGGTGTCGCCGGTGTTGGTGGCGGTGGACTGGCCGTGGGCCTGGCCAGAGTCGCCCGAGCGGGCCGTCGGCGTCACCTTGGCGCTGACGTCGCCGCCGGCGCCGTCGTTCATGTCGGCGAGGGGCAGCAGCCGGGCCGAGGTCGTTCCAACAGCGTGCATGGAAGCCACCGCGTTGGAGGCGGCTCCGGCCGTGCCACCCGCTGCGTTGGAGGCACCCCCGACGCCACCGTGGCCGCCGGTCAACGACAAGCTCGTGGTGTTCATGGTGTCGCCGGTCCGGCCCGACGTGGCGACGGCGTTGCCCCGCGCGCCGCTGTTGGCCGCCGACAGCGCCGACCCACCTGCCGTGGCATTGCCGGTCGACCCCGAGTCGCCCGAGGACGACTTGTTGCCCGACGCATCGCCGGTGTCGCCGGAGGAGCCGGACAGTGCCACCGGGCTCGCCGATGAGCTCGAGGCGGCCCACCCGGTGTCGCCCGTGTTGGTCGCCGAGGACTGGGCGGTGGTGTCGCCGGACTTGCCGGAGATCGCTGTCGGAATCACCGTGACGCTCACGTCGCCGCCACGCCCGCCGCTCGAGTCGCCGGTGGGCACCGAGTTGGCGGTCACTGCGCCGTTCGCTGCGCCCCCGGCTGCGACCGTCGTGCCGGTCGCCACGCCGCCCTTGCCCGACGCGGCAGCGGCCACGCCACCGCGGCCGGCGTCGCCACCGGTCGCCGTGATCCGGGTCTGGTTGACGGCGTCGCCGGTGCGGCCCGACGTGGCCCGCGAGGTGGCGTCGGCGCCGGAGTTGGCGGTGGAGTCGGCCAAGCCGCTGGCGGTGGCGTCACCGGTGTTGCCGGAATCGCCGGAGCCGGCACGCCGCCCGTCCACCGAACCCGTGTCACCCGAGCCACCTGATGTGGCGAGTGGCGTCGAATTGGCAGCCGAGCTGGCGGACCCGGTGTTGCCCGTGTTGGTCGCCGAGGACTGGGCGACGGCGCTGCCAGAGTCACCGGAGATGGCGGTGGGGATCACCGTCACCTTCACCGAGCCGCCGTCGCCGCCGCTCGCATCACCGGTGGCGATGGAGTCCGCGGACGTCGTGCTGTTGGCCGGTCCCCCGGCGGCGAGCGTGGCGCCGCTGGCGGTGCCGGCGTTGCCGGACTTGGCGGAGGCCGAACCGCCCGCCGCGCCGTGCCCGCCCGTGGCGACGATGGTCGTGATGTTGGTGGCGTCACCGGTGTTGCCCGACGTGGCGATGGAGCGGCTGTTGGCGCCGGTGTTGGCGGTGGAGTCGGCCAGGCCGTTGGAGGTGGCGTCACCGGTGTTGCCGGAATCGCCGGAGCCGGCGCGGCGCCCGTCGGCAGAGCCGGTGGTTCCGGATCCGCCGGACGCAGCCGTGGGGCTCGAACCGGCCGATGACGACGCCGGGCCCGTGTTGCCCGTGTTGGTCGCCGAGGACTGAGCGGAGACGTCACCCGAGTTGCCGGAGATGGCGGTCGGCACGACGGTGACGTCCACATTGCCGCCCCGCCCACCACTGGCGTCGGCGACGGCGATCGACTCACCGCCGATCGTGCGGACGTTGGAAGAGCCGCCGATCCCGGCGGTGACGTTGGAGACGCTGCCACCCTTGCCGGAGACGGCGTGCGCCGTACCGCCTGCCCCGCCGTCGCCGCCAACGGCGTGCACGTTGGTGATGTTGGTGGCGGCGCCGGTGTTGCCGGAGACCGCCGTCGACTGCGAGTTGGCGCCGGTGTTGGCGACGGAGATGGCGCCGCCGATGCTGCTGGCGTCGCCGGTCGCACCCGAGCCGCCGGAGGTGCCCTTGTTGGCGTTGGCGGCGCCGGTCGACCCCGACGCGCCTGAGGTGGCGATCGGCGCCGAGTACGAGCTCGACGACGCCGGGCCCGTGTTGCCCGTGTTGGTCGCAGAGGACTGGGCCGAGACGTCGCCCGAGTTGCCCGAGATGGCGGTCGGGACGACGTTGACGCTCACGTCACCGCCGTTGCCGCCGCTCGCGTTGGCCATGGCGATGGAGCTGCCACCGACGACGTTGCCCGTCGCCGATCCCCCGACGGCCATCGTCACGTTCGAGAGGCTGCCCGCCTTGCCGGAGTGGGCCGTCGCCGTACCGCCACGGCCGCCGTCGCCGCCGGTCGCCACGACGTTCACGTTGTTCTGGGCGACGCCGGTGTCGCCCGACTTCGCCCTCGAGACACCGTTGCCACCGGAGTTGCCCGTCGAGTCGGCTTCGCCGTCGGAGGTCGAGCCACCCGTCGGGCCCGAGCCACCGGACTCGCCACCGGTCGTCGAGCCGGACGTTGCGTCGGGTGAACTGGTCGATCCCGAGTTGCTCCCGCCAGTGCCACCGGAGTTGCTGCCCGACGACCCGGCGGCGACCACACCCGATCCACCCGAGCGGGCCGTGGGCACGACCGGGACCACCGCCGCGCCTCCGACACCGCCCGCCGCGTTGGCGATGGCGATCGAGTTCCCGCCGCCGACGATGCCGACCGCGTTGCCGCCGACGGCGAACGTCACGTTCGTTGCGTTGCCGCCCTGGCCCGACGTGGCATTGGCATTCCCGCCGTTCTGGCCGTGCATGGTCAATGCCGCTGACGCAGGGGTGACGATCGACCCGTCGGTTGCTCCCCCGGCGCCGCTCTGATCGGAGAGGGCGATGCTGCTGCCGCCGATGGCGTGGCCGACGGCGTTGCCGCCGATGGCGATGGTCATCGCGCTGGCGTTGCCGGCCAGGCCCGACGACGCGTTGGGCCCGTACCCGACGTTGTCGCCACCGATCGCGGTCCCGTAGGCGTTGCCGCCCAGGGAGAAAGCCATCTCCGAGGCGTTGCCACTGGGGCCGGCGATCGCCGTCCCGGTGGCGTCGCCGCCACCGATGGCGATCGTCATGTCGTTGACGTTGCTGCCGCCGGCGGTCGTGCCAGTGGCGTTGCCGCCGCCGATGGCGACGGTCAGGTTCCCGGTCGTGCCGCCGTTGACGTTGACGGCGCCGGTGGCATTGCAGCCGTGCCCAATGGCGATCGTGAAGTTTTCGTTGGGCCCGTTACCGGTCCCCTGGGCCGTGTAGCAGCCCCCGCTCGTGGAGGCGGTGACCGTGCCACCGTCCGCGGTCTTCCCGGACTGGGTGCCGGGGCCGGGCGCCGAAGCCGGACCCGACGGTGCGGGCGTCGCAGCGGGACCCGAGGGAGCGGGCTGGGAGGGCGCCGCCGTGGGCGGCGACGACGTCGCCGGCGCAGTCGTCGTGGTCGTGGTCTCGGGGGTTGCCGTCGTCGTGGTCGTCGGCGCCGGGCCACCTCCGCCCCGCCTGGCCGCAGCGGCCGGCGTGGGCAGGATCAGAAGGAGGGCGGCGGCGCCGGTCGGTAGGAGGGCAGCCAACCACGGGACCCGGCTCCCCTTCATTCTCACGCCCATACTCGCCGCCGTCACCTCCGTCTTCTCACAGGCGAGGGCGCCTCGCCGCGCCCCCGGTGAGACCCGGCTTTGTAGCACTGCCGATCGGCAGCAGCAAGGCGCTGACCAGCGGTTTTACGGGCTCCAGCGGCGTGTTGGAACGGTGTTGGAGCGACCCTCGGCGGCCCTCTGGTCCAGTTCGTAGGGCGTGACCGGCCCGTTGGAATTCGGGCGTTCGGGAGCGACGTCTGTTGGGGCCCTGATGGAACCGTCGCGAAAAAAATCCTTCGCCCTAGGCTCTGCGGCCATGGATTGGCAGGCCCGGGCAGCGAAGCGCGCGAGCATCGTCGTACTCCTCGTCGTCAGCGCCGCCATCGGCGTGGCCATCGCCGGGCTTCCGGGGTCCGGACCCGGGCACCCCAAGCTGATCGTCGTGCAGGCGCCGACGTCGTCGTCGTCGACCGTTGCCGACTCGACGACGAGCGGGCCGTCGACGAGCGAGGGGCCGAGCACGACTGCGGGCCGCGGCGTCACCACCACGACGCGGAAGTCTTCCGGCACCACGACCACAGCGCGCAAGAGCTCCGGCACGCCGACCACAAAACCAGCCGTCGCCACCACACAGGCCACGAACCCGCCACCGCCGTCGACGACGTCATCGACGGCGGCTAGCGCGAAGTAGTCGTTACCGGCGGCGTCGTGGTGGTTGTGGACAACGTCGTCACTGTGGTCGACGTTGGGACGACGACCGTCGTCGAGATCTTCTGCGACGACTTGCTGGCCGTCGGGGGCAGGAACTCGAAGACGAAGGCGGCGACCATGCCGACCGTCGCGATCACGGCGAGCACCTTGGCGCCAGCCGACCAGCGCCGGCGATATGACCCGTCGTCGGGGGGCGGCGCCTCGGGCGGCTCGGCGTCGGGCGGGGGGCCGTAACGCGGCATCAGGCGGGCTCGGTGGCGAGGGTCGTGAAGGACACCGACCACTCCTCGTTGCTCTCGCCGTCGATCGTCAGCCGCCACTCATAACGCTCACCGCCGTGCACGGGCAGCGGCGGCAGGTTGACGGCGATCGGCACGTCAAGCGGCGCGCCGGTCGGCAGACCGGGCGGGCGCCCGACCTCGAAGTCGCCGCGGACCTCGATCGCCTGCTGCCCGTCGTCGGTGTGGATCGTCACCGGGCGTCCGTCGGCGTCGACGAGGTACAGCTCCCAGTGGTGGGCGACGTTGGTCTGGTCCCACGGCACTTCCAGCTTGAGGGCGATGGCGCTGGGACCCATCTGGGCGCCGGTGATGCTCCAGCCGCCACCGAGAACGAAGAGCTTGCCCTCGGCCACCTGGGCGGCGTCGCACAACATCATGGTCACCCGCATGGGGAGCAACCTACCCGGGGTGTTGTTCTCCTAGGCTCCCGCCCATGACGACGCCGGCAGACGGCCTCGCCCTTCCCACCACCGAACGTCCCGACCCTGTCACGCCCCGGTCGCGGCGGCGCCGGTGGTCGCTGCGGGCCCACCTCATCGCCGTGGTCATCGTCACGATCGCCCTCGTCGTGCTGTCGGGCGTGCTCATCGTGTCGAAGGACTACCGGCGGGCGCGGACCGAGGGCGCGCTCAACGCCAAGTTCGAAGCAGGCTTGGCCGCCGGCATCACCGGCAAGAGCAAAACGGCGGGCGCCGAGTCGATCAGCGGCTCCATCCCCGACATGCGCGCCCTCATCGTTCGTTCCGGCCAGTCGCTCGGCCAGGTGACGAACGGGAACGTGGCCGGCTACCCGCCGGATCACTGCAACCTCAGCTTCGCCTCCTTCCGCAGCTTCACGTCGGGCGTGCTCAGCATCGTGCTCCCCGATGGCAGCGTCGTCTGTGGCTCCAACCCGGGCGCCGTGAAGCCCGGCACCAAGCCGTACGCCGACGCCCAGTGGCTGACGCCCGTGGTCGACCGCAACGCGGCGACCGTCGTGGGTCCTCTCAACGATCCGCTCACCAACAACCCTTCGCTGTTCGTCGCCGCCCCGATCCCGGCGCCCAACGCGCCGCCCGACGCCAGACCTCCGGGGGTTCTCGTCGTCGCCCTCGACCTGTCGCCGCTGGCGACGACGCTCCACGAACGCTTCGCCGCCGACCGTTACCCGGGCACCTCGCTCGAGTACGTCATCACCACTGCGAAGCGCGACAAGGTCGTCTCCCGTTCGATCGACCCACAGGGCTCGGTCGGAAAGGCGATCAACGCGGCCGCCTACGCGCGGGCCGACTCGTCCAAGGGCGCCGTCTTGAAGGACCTCAACGGCACCAAGCGCCTCTACGTCGGCCAGGGGGTCGATGAGCTCAACTGGCACGTCTACGCGGGCATCAGCACAAGCGCCGTCTACAAGCCCGCCCGCGACGCATTCCGCGACTACGTCACGAGCGGTCTGATCATCGTCCTCGGCGTCGGCCTCGTGGCCCTCGCCGGGATCTTCACCATCGCCCGCCGCTGAGAGACGCGCCCGCTGGGCGACGAGGTCCGCCGTCGGCCGCTCTCAGCGCCGAAGGCGCTCACATCTGGCGGACGGCCAACAAGCGGTTGGCGGAGGAGGAGCGCCTTTGGCGCGAGCCCGCAGCACGATTTAGCTCGCCGAGCAAGCTTCGCTTGCGAGCTCGAAATTACGTCGCAGCGCCGATGTAGCCCTCGTGCTCCAAGTGAAGGAGCACCTGCTGGGCGGCTTCGTCGGGCGAGGTCGACTCGGTGTCGATGGTTACGTCGGCGTCGGCGGGCACCTCGTAGGGATCTGAGACGCCGGTGAACTCGGGGATGATGCCGGCCCGGGCCTTGGCGTAGAGACCCTTGCGGTCTCGTTGCTCGCACACCTCGACCGAGGTGGCGACGTGCACGAGGATGAAGCCGCCGACGGCTTCGTTCATCGCCCGCACCTCTTTGCGCACGTTGTCGTACGGCGCGATCGGCGCGCAGACGGCGATGCCCCCGTTCTTGGTGATCTCCGACGCCACGTAGCCGATGCGGCGGATGTTGATGTCGCGGTGCTCCTTCGAGAAGCCGAGCTCCGACGAAAGGTTCTTGCGCACCAGGTCGCCGTCGAGGAGCGTGACCGGACGACCGCCCATTTCCAGGAACTTGGAGATGAGGGCGTTGGCGATCGTCGACTTGCCCGATCCCGACAGGCCCGTGAACAGCACGGTGAACCCCTGCTCCTTGCGGGGCGGATAGCTGCGACGCAGCTCCTCGGCAACCTCGGGGAACGTGAACCACTCCGGGATGTCCCGGCCCTCGGCGAGGCGCTGCCGCAGCTCGGTGCCCGAGATGTTCAGCGCCCGCTTGCCCTCGGGGACCTCGTCCTCGGGGTAGTAGGCGTCGAGATCCTGGACGTAGACCATCATGCGGAACGGCACCATCTGCACGCCGAGCTCCTCTTCGTGCTTCTGCAGGAGCTCCTGGGCGTCGTAGGGGCCGTAGAACGGCGTGCCCGACGAGTCGTTGCCGGGACCAGCGTGGTCGCGGCCGACGATGAAGTGGCTGCAGCCGTAGTTCTTCCGGATGGTGGCGTGGAAGACGGCTTCCCGAGGCCCGCCCATGCGCATGCTCAGCGGAAGCAGCGACAGCATCGCCGTCGAGCGGGGGAAGCGGCCCATGAGCGCCTCGTAGCAGCGCACGCGGGTGTAGTGGTCGACGTCGCCGGGCTTGGTCATGCCGACGGACGGCTGGATGAGGAGGTTGGCTTCCACGTCCTTGGCGGCGCGCATCGTCAGCTCGAGGTGGGCCCGGTGCATGGGGTTGCGCGTCTGGAAGGCGACGACCTTCTGCCAGCCGAGGCGGTCGAACTCGGCGCGCAGCTCGGCGGGCGTGAGTCGCAGGCGGCGGAAGTCGTAGTGCACCGGCAGCTGGATCGCCTCGAGGCGGCCGGACACGTACACGGGGTGGGTGCGCTCGAGCAGGTGAGCGACGCCCGGATGCTCGGGGTTGTCGGTGCCGTAAACCGCCTTGGCCTCCTGCTGACGGTCGGGGCGGTACATCTCGGCGACCTCGATGGCCGCCAGCATCACGCCCTCGGGGTCGCGCAGGGCGAGCGTCGTCCCCTCCTTCACGCCGTCGGCGACCTCTTCGGGCAGGTCGAGCACGACGGGGAGGGTCCACAGCGACCCGTCGGCGAGGCGCATCGAAGAGCACACCGACTCGTAGTCGGCTTGGTTGAGAAAGCCCGTCAGCGGTGAAAAGGCGCCGTTGGCGAGAAGCTCGAGGTCACACAGCTGGCGGGCGGTGAGATCCCACGAGGGCCAGTCCTTGGACTGCTCCTTGAGCTCGCTGGCGCGGTCGTCGGTGGCGATGAGGTCGACGAGCGAGCCGCCGTGGGGAGGGTTCAGATGCGCAGTCATATCGACTGCGAACCTACCGGCAGCAGCTAGTACGAACCCCTTCGGGCCAGCAGCGCCGGGACCGTCTTTCCGATGACGTACAGGTCGAGACCGAGGCTCCAGTTCTCGACGTAGAAGAGGTCGTAGCGGATGTAGTCGGCGAACGGGAGCTCGTGACGCCCGTTGACCTGCCACAGGCCGGTGAGGCCGGGCTTCACCTGCAGGCGGGTGCGCAGACGGTTGGAGTAGCGGGCCGTCTCACCCGGCAGCGCGGGTCGCGGCCCGACGAGGCTCATGTCGCCTTTGACGACGTTCCAAAGCTGAGGAAGCTCGTCGAGTGCCCAGCGCCGCAACACGCCGCCGACGGGCGTGACGCGCGGGTCCTCGCGCAGCTTGAAGAGCACGGTGTCGGCGCCGCTGGCCCGCACGAGCTGCTCGTGCTGCTCCTCGGCACCCTTGACCATGCTGCGGAATTTGTACATGACGAACGGTTGGCCGCCCTTGCCCACCCGCTCCTGGCGGAACAGCGCAGGACCCCTGCTGGTGAGGCGCACGAGCACGGCGACCACGGACATCACGGGCAGGGCAAACACGAAGAGGATCGTGCCGACGACGACGTCGAACATCCGCTTCAGCGCGGCCTGACGGATCCCGAGCTCGCGACGGTCAAGAGAGAGGAGTGCCAACCCGTCGAGGGGGCGGATGGTGATGCGCGACGGGCTCACGTGGGGCAGGCCAGGCGTGAGGCGGATCTCGACGTCGACGGCCTGCAGGGCGGCGTCGATCTGCAACAAGGTGTCGGCGCGCACGGCAGTGCCGGCGATGACGACCGCAGCGACACCAGTGCGGCGGGCGACGGCGGCGATGTCGTCGACCGTGCCGACGACCGGGAGGCCATCGATCATCGCCGAGGGAGCCGGGCCGACGCTCACGAAGCCCACCGCGCCGTAACCGAGCTTCGGCTGTCGGCCCAGTGACCGGGCAATCGTGCGCGCCTCCTCGTTGATGCCGATGACCAGCGCGGGCGTGCACAGATAGCCGCTGGCGTTCAGACGGCCGGTGAGCTTGCGCACGGCGAAGCGGCCGGCGGCGAGCGTGAGCGTGGTGGACAGTGCCAGCGACGCGATCCACCCGCGGGAAACCGCGAACTTCGCGAAAAATGTCAGCATCACGATGGCGACGAGGCTCACGGTGATGCCATGGAAGAGGCGGCGGATCTCCTCGGAGGGCGCGTCGAGCTCGCTGCGGTTGTACAGGCCGTAGGCCGCGAAGATCACCAGCCACAGCGGGATCGTCAGCATCACCCAGCGGCCGCTCAGTGAGAACGGCGTACGCGTGGCGGCGTCGGCCCGGGTGGAGGCGATGATGCCCTTGGACAAGAGGTAACCGCCGCTCACGGCGACCAGGTCGACGACGAGGTTGACGAAGGCGACCACCCGCGCCCGGTGAGCGAGGGTGCGGCGGGTCGGGACCTTGACCTCTGGCGCCTCGGGGACGCCGGTCGGCGCGAGTCTGACGTCAGCCACGTGTGGAGCAGCGAGTGCGACCGCGCGGCACCCGCCAGTACCGGACCAAGGTTGTGCCACCTCCCTGAGTGGTGCCAAACAATACCGCCCCCGCGACCTGGGGAGATGTGTCTCCCGGGTAGCGTTTTCTGGCGTGCCGAGCAGGAGGATGTGGGTCCGGTTCGCTTTTGTGATCGTCGCTGCTGGTATCGCGCTCGCGTTCGCGGCGATCCTCATGGTCCCAGAGGCCCAGGCCTTCTTCACCGCCGGCAAGGGAAAGAAGGACGACCTCGCCAAGTCCCTGCGGCCCCTGTCCGAGCGGTCGCTCGTGCTGGCACGCGACGGCAGCACCGTCGCCGTGCTCCACGCCGAGGAAAACCGGGTAGCGGTCAAGCTGAGCGACGTTCCGATTCAGGTTCAGAAGGCCGTGATCGACATCGAGGACGACCGCTTCTATGAGCACGGCGGCATCGATCTGCGCTCGCTCGGCCGCGCCCTCGCCACCAACGTCTCGGCGGGCGGCGTGCGACAGGGCGGCTCGACGATCACCCAGCAGCTGGTGAAGAACTCGCTGCTCTCGCCCAAGCAGGACGTGCATCGCAAGCTCAAGGAGGCGGTGCTGTCCGTGCGCCTCGAATCCCAGATGTCAAAGAACCAGATCCTCGAGCGGTACCTCAACACCGTCTACTTCGGGAACGGCGCCTACGGCATCGAGGCGGCCGCCGAGAAGTACTACGGCGTGAAGGTGGGTCAGCTCACGACTGCCCAAGGCGCACTGCTCGCCGGCCTCATCCGGAACCCCGTGTACTACGACCCGTTCCGGTATCCGGACGTGGCGACGAAGCGGCGGGCCGAGGTCGCCGACCGCATGGCGCAGCTGCACGACATCTCGCCCGCGGACGCCACTGCGATCAAAGACGAGCCGCTGCCGCCGAAGCCCGTCGAGCAGCCAGGCGAGAAGCTCGACTACTTCGCCGACAAGGTGAAGCAGATCCTGTTGAACGATGGCTCACCGCTGGGCGGCACGCCACAGGACCGCTACCAAGAAGTGTTCAACGGGGGCCTGCGGATCCACACGACGCTCGACCCCAATCTGCAGAAGATCGCCTTGCAGAAGATCGACGAAAATCTGCCCGACACCAACGGCAAGTTCACCGCCGCACTCGTGTCGATGGACCCGAAGGACGGCGCCGTGCGCGCCCTGGTCGGCGGACCAGGGTTCGACCAGGCCCAGTACGACATCGTCACCGACGGCGCCCGTCAGCCCGGGTCGTCGTTCAAGGCCTTCACGCTGATGGCCGCCCTCGAGCAGGGCCACTCCCCCAACGACATCATCGACGGCACGGCGCCGTGCCCGATCCCCAACCCGGGCGGCACGCCGAACCCCTACTCACCCTCGAACTTCGAGGGCGAGGAGGGTGGGCCGATGACACTTACCGACGCCACCGCCCACTCGGTCAACTGCGCGTACGCGCGGCTGCAGGAAGCAATCGGCGGTCGCAACGTCGTCGACGTCGCCAACCGCATGGGGATCACGCACCACCTCACGCCGGTCAAGTCGCTGACCCTGGGCAGCGAGGCCGTGTCGCCGCTGGAGATGGTGACCGCGTACGCCACGTTCGCCGCCGACGGCGAACGCCACGACCCGTACTTCATCCAGTCCGTGGAAGACCGCAACGGCAAGCAGATCTTCAGCGCAAAACCGAAGACCCGTCGGGCCGTCGCCGCTCAGAACGCACGGGTCGAGACGCAGGTGCTGCAGCAAGTTGTCGAGCGGGGCACGGGCGTGAAGGCCGCGATCCCCGGCCGCCAGGTCGCAGGCAAGACGGGGACGGCGGAGGACTACCACGACGCCTGGTTCGTCGGGTACACGCCGCAGCTGGCGACGGCGGTCTGGATGGGCTCGCCCACCGCCGAGGTCTCGATGCGCGGCGTTGGTGGCATCAACGTGCAGGGCGGCAGCTTCCCCGCGCAGATCTGGGGGGCCTACATGAAGGAGGCGCTGTCGGGGCAACCGGTCATCCCGTTCTCCCAACCGGACGACAGCCTGATCCCTGGCGCCCAGCAGATCGGATCGCCGCCGTCGCCAACCAGCAGCGTCCCGACCGCGTCAACGACGCCGGGTTCGTCCACGACGACGCCCAGCGCATCGATCCCCATCACCATCCCCAGCATCACGCGTCCGCCGCGACCGACCGAGCCGCCGACCGAACCGCGCACCGTTCCGACGCGCGCACCGCGCTGCTACACGAACCCCCGAACGTCGAGCACCGTCTGTAGGTAGGCGACACCCTCGGGCTCGCGCGCGCCCCTTTTTGAATCAGGCGACGATCTGTACCGGTGTGCCGAG
>JAFAUA010000109.1 GCA_019243595.1 Acidimicrobiia bacterium | reverse complement strand
GACGCCGTCGGCCAAACGAACTCGGCTGACGGTCGCCCAGGGCCGATCGTGGAGGACTTCTATGGGGCCAACGGGCCGCACTTGACCGCGGATCCATTCCTCCGCGGCCGGTTCCACGTCAGCAGCAGCGACTGGTGTGCTCCGAGGCGCAGCCGAACGTGTCGCTGTCCTCGAGGACTGTGTAGATCTCCCATGCGCCGTCGGGGCCGTCGACCCACACCTTGTCCTGCGTGGCGTAGCAACAGGTCCCGCTTTCGTCGACGGGCGCGAGCCCGGCAGCGCTGAGGCGGGCGTGGTGGGCGGCGACCTCTTCTGACGACGGAACTTCCACACCGAGGTGGTTCAGCCGACTTGCCGCATCGGCCTTCTCGAACAGCACCAGCTTGAGGGGAGGGTCGACCAGGGCGAAGTTGGCGTAGCCAGGCTGCCGCTTGTCGGGCTCGGCGCCGAAGAGCTTGGAGTAGAAGGTCACCGCCTCCTCGATGTCGGGGACGTTGAGTGCGAGCTGGACTCGTGACATACATTGACTTTTGTCGATACATCGACCATTGTCAATAGGAGGAGGCGAAACCATGGCGACGAAAACCAAGTCACTCATCGAGCTCGACGAGGGCGTGTGCTGTGCCCCGCTACAGGTGGCGCCGCTCGGGGAGGACGAAGCCGGGGAACTGGCGAGGGTGTTTGCCGCCCTCGGGGACCCGGTACGCCTCCGACTCCTGAGCCTGGTCGCTGCGGCCGGCGAGGTGTGCTCCTGCGACCTCGAGGACCCCCTCGGTAAATCGCAGCCGACGATCAGTCATCACACCAAGGCCCTCGCCGACGCCGGCCTGATCACCGGCGAGAAGCGCGGTCGGTGGATGATCTGGACGATCGTCCCCGAGCGGCTCAAGGCGCTGCGCGCCGCGCTCGCCTAGCCATGCGACCTGCGCTCCCGCGGCGTGCGCTCGCCGAATTCTGCGGCACGGCGTTCCTCGTCGCCGTCGTCGTGGGTTCGGGCATCGCCGCTCAGCGCCTTTCGCCGAACGACGCGGGACTCGAGCTGTTCGAGAACGCGGCGGCAACGGCCGCCGGCCTTGTCGCCCTGATCCTGGCCTTCGGTCCCGTCTCCGGGGCCCACTTCAACCCCGTCGTCAGCCTCGCCGACTCTTTGTTCGGCGGCCTCCCGGCCCGCGACCTGCCCGTCTACCTCGGCGCCCAGGTCACCGGCGCGATCGGCGGCGCCGTGGTCGCGAACCTGATGTTCGAGCTCGACGCCGTGCACTGGTCGACCAAGACGAGGTCGTCCGGCGGCCTCTGGCTGGGCGAAGTCGTGGCGACCATCGGCCTGCTCATGGTGATCTTCGGCGTCGTGCGCTCGGGGCGCACCAACGCCGCGCCGTTCGCGGTCGGCGCGTACATCGGCGGCGCCTACTTCTTCACGTCCTCGACCAGCTTCGCTAACCCGGCCGTGTCGATCGGCCGCATGTTCACCAACACCTTCGCGGGCATCAAGCCTTCGTCCGTGCCGGCGTTCGTCGCCTTCGAGCTCGTGGGCGCCGCGCTGGCTGTCGTCTTGATCAAAGCGCTGTATCCCGACGTCGGCGACGTCGCTGGCGAGGTCGTCGTCCCCCGAGAGCCCGAGCTGCAGGAGATCCGTTGAACGACGTTCCCGAGGTCCTCTTCGTCTGCATTCACAACGCAGGTCGTAGTCAGATGGCGGCCGCCCTGCTCGACCACCACGCGCAGGGTCGTGTGCGCGTGCGCTCGGCGGGTTCCGAGCCCGCAGACAAGGTCAATCCCGCTGTCGTGCAAGCTCTGGCCGAAATCGGCCTGGACATCTCCAAGGAGTTCCCCAAGCCGCTGACCGACGACGCCGTCCGGGCCGCCGACGCGGTGATCACGATGGGGTGCGGCGACGCCTGCCCGGTCTATCCGGGCAAGCGCTACCTCGACTGGCAGCTGGCCGATCCCGCTGGCAAGCCCATCGAAGAGGTGCGGCCGATCCGCGACGACATCGACCGCCGGGTGCGCGAACTGCTCGACGAACTGGTCGCGCACAAGGGCTGACCAAGGGGTCGTTTACCTCTGGTTCACCTGAGGGTCCCCGAAATTGCATGTGGGGGCACCTACAGTCGATCTGCGGTGCGGATTGCAGCCATCGATATGGGGACGAACTCGTTCCATCTGCTGGCTGTGGAGGCCCACCCCGATGGCACCTTCGTGCCGCTCATCCGGGAGAAGGAGATGCTCCGGCTGGGCGACGCCGTCAGTCGCGACGGCCGCATCGGCGAGCGCCTGATGGACGACGCCGTCGCCGCCCTGCGGCGGTTCGGCACCATGGCCGAAGGCATCGGCTGCGACGAGATCGTGGCCTGCGCGACCAGCGCCGTGCGGGAGGCCGACAACGGCAGCGAGCTCGTCGACCGCATCTTCGCCGAGACCGGCATCCGCCCACGCGTGATCAGCGGGCGTGACGAGGCGCGTCTGATCTTCGGCGCCGTCCGTGCCAGCGTGCTCCTCGACCCCGCGCCGGCACTGTGCTTCGACCTCGGCGGCGGCAGCCTCGAAGTGATGGTCGGCGACCGGGCCGGGCTGCTGTGGTCGACGAGCCTCAAGCTCGGCGTCGCCCGCCTCACGGCCGAGCTCATCGACAGCGATCCACTCTCCGAACCCGACCAGCGGCGGCTGCGCGACCGGCTCACGGCCGCCCTCGCGCCTGTGGCTGACGTAGCTGCTGACCTCGGACCGAAGATGGCCGTCGGTACCAGCGGCACGTTCTGCGACCTGGCGCGCATGGTGGCCGCAGCTCGCAACGGTGGCACGCCTGTGTCGGTGAACCAGCTCTGCATCAGCAGGCAGGACTTCCTGGCTGTGCACGAGCAGATCCTCAACCGCCCCGCGCAGGAGCGTCTGCGGATGTCGGGGCTCGACGAGCGACGCGTCGACCTCATTCCCGCGGGCTCAATGGTGCTCGCGGTGGCGATGGAACTGTTCGGCTTCGACGAGTTCATGGTCAGCGAATGGGCGCTGCGCGAGGGCATCGTCCTCGACGCCATCGGCCACCACGACCCCGCCGACTGGACGGGAGACCCGCGCGCCATACGCCGCGCGTCGGTGATCTCCCTCGCCCGCCGCTGTGGATGGGACGAGGCGCACGGCACGCAGGTCGCCCAGCTCGCCGGCGACCTCTTCGACCGCACCCTGCCGCTCCACCGCCTGTCGGTC
>JAFAUA010000582.1 GCA_019243595.1 Acidimicrobiia bacterium | reverse complement strand
ACGCCCGTCGACTTCGCCGGCAAGCGCGTCGCTGTCATCGGGACCGGCTCGAGCGGCGTGCAGCTGATCCCGATCGTCGCCGCCGAGGCGGCGTCACTGACCGTGTATCAGCGCACCCCTCACTGGTGCACGCCGCTGAACAACGCGCCGATCGCGCCTGAAGAGCAGGCCGAGCTCCGGGCCAACTTCGACGCCATGTGCGACGTGCTGAACACGTCGGCGGCCGGCTTTCTCCACCTGCCTCACGACCGGGCCACCTTTGAAGGTTCCGACGAAGAGCGGCGGGCGTTCTTCGAGACGATGTGGAAGAGCAAGGGGTTCTCGAAGCTCACCAGCAACTACACCGACCTGCTCTTCGACCCGGCTGCCAATGCCGAGTGGTGCGACTTCCTCGCCGAGAAGATCCGCGACATCGTCGACGATCCGGAGACCGCCGAGAAGCTGATCCCGAAGGACCAGCGTTACGGCGAGCACCGGCCGCCGTTCGTCACCGGCTACTTCGAGGCCTACAACCGACCGAACATCTCGCTCGTCGACCTCCGAGAGACGCCGATCGTGCGACTGACACCGATCGGGATCGAGACGACCGACGGCGAGCGCCCGTTCGACATTGTCGTGTGGGCAACCGGCTTCGACTTCGGCACCGGGGCGTTGAGCCGGATGGGCATCCGGGGCCGCGACGGCATCGCCCTCGAGGACCACTGGGCCGAGGGGCCCACGACGTTCCTCGGCATCCAGACCACCGGCTTCCCCAATTTCTTCTTCCCCGGCGGACCGCACGCGGCGGCCGGCAACAACCCGAGGTACAACGGCGATCAGGTCGACTTCGTCACCGACACGCTCGTCTACATGCGCGATAGCGGCTACGACATCATCGAGGTCGATCCCGCGGCCGAGGAACGCTGGACCGACATGGTCGACCGCTGGGCCGAGCAGCCTCCGTCGTTCGGCAAGAGCAGCTACTACTTCGGCAGCAACATCCCCGGGAAGCCCCGCCGCTACCTCCTCAACTCCGGCGGCCGCCCCAAGCTCTTCAAAGAGATCGCAAGGGTCCGCGACACCGACTACAAGGCCTTCAGACTGTCGCGATCGGGGTGAGGGGGCTTGCCACTGCGCCGGGGAGGCGCAGCGGAGGGGCGGTGAGGAGGAATCGGCTGCGGTTGTGGTCGCGCAACCAAGCGGCCAGCTCGTGGAGGTACCAGAGCTCGCCGAGAGGGACGCCGAGCCGGAAGAGGCAGAGGTGGTGGATCGGCAGGAACGAATGCCGGCCCTCGACCTTGTCGGCGTCCTTGCCGAGCATGCCCTCGACGGCGTAGTTGTCGGCGACGAGCGCGGAGATCTGCGAGTGGGCGATCCACTCGAGCAGTGACTCGTCCCTGGCGTCGAGCCAGGCGCACGACGTGAACAGCTTCCGGAGATTGGGCTCCCGGTTCATCTCGAGGAGCTGCGTCGCGAACCCGGTGTGGAGCAGGAGCATGTCGCCGGGCTCCACGACGACGTTGTCGGCGGCCATGACCTGCTGCAGTGTCTTCAGGTCGACGCCCTTCCACTCACGACCGAAGTGGTGTTCGAGGTCGACCAGGACGCCGCGGCCCTGCACGCCGTGGAACGCCATGTGCTCGACGCCGAGGTGGTGGAGAAACGAGCGGTGGCGGTAGCCGTCGCCGCGGGCGTCCTCCGCGGGCCCGGCGATGTCGACACCGGCGCGGTAGCCGTTGTAATAGACGCCCTCTTCAACGCCGTCGGCGTCGGCGTCGAACTCGGCGCCGACGTGGGCGAGGCCGTCCCACTGGGTCGAGTACTGCAGCCAAAGGGTCACCACGTCGTCGGCCCACACGTCGACGTAGCGAGGGTCGCCCCAGTCCTCCATCTCACTCATGTGCACGTTGAAGAACGTGGCGGATTCCCCGTTCATGTCCTCGGTCGGGGCGAGGATCGGCGGGTGGCGGCGCTGGTTCAGCGCGATCCCACCCGGATAGTCGAGCGGGAGACTGAGAGAGAACGTGATCCCGGCGTCGACCTCGCGCACGCCTTGGAGCACCTTCTCGGGGGTGAGCAGGTTGATGCGACCGAGCTCGTCGTCGTCGCCGAAGTCACCCCACGTGGAGCCCTCGGGGCGCTGCTTCCACCTCTTATCTGTAGGCACGGCGGCAGTATTGCCTGTACCGACCGATCGGTCTAACGTCGCCGGGCGATGGTCGAAGACACGTTTGTCGTCTCCGGCGACGGGCACCTGCTCGAACCGACCGACCTCTTCCGCACCCGCCTCCCCAAGCACCTGCGCGACCGCGCCGTTTGGGAGGAGGACTTCGAGGTCGACCCGCCGTTCGAAGGCGGCGCCCACGTCTTCCGACAACTGCACACGCCCGGCTTCGAGGGCTGGACGATCTCGCGCTACCGACAGACCCAAGGGCGCACCCCCGAGGGCGATCCCGAGCTGATCCTCGAGGACATGGACCTCGACGGGGTCGACGCCCAGGTGCTGCACCCGAACCTCTCGCTGTTCGGCCTCTACTCCGACGACCACGAGCTGTCGATGGCGCACGCACGCGTCTACAACGACTACGTCGCCGAGCGCTTCTCGCCGTACTTCGACCGGCTGGCGCCGACGGCGCCGATCCCGATCACTGACGTCGACGACGCCGTCGCTGAGATCGAGCGCGTGGCAGCCGCCGGCTTCAAGGCGATCTTGCTACCCGCGACCCCACCAAGGAACTACTACACACGCGATCTCGACCCGGTATGGGCGGCAGCGCAGGCCAGCGGCGTGCACGTGTTCATCCACACCCAGACCGGTGGCGTGAAGGTCAACGACCCGGCGTCGACCACGCTGAAGGTCGTGATGGAGTCCGCCGCCCAGGTCAACCAGCCGATGACCGAGAAGTCGGCGTCCAAGCGGATGGTGACGCAGTCGATCTACAGCACGATCGTCCCTCAGCAGGTGATCTGTGAGCTGATCGGCGGTGGGGTCGCCGAGCGCTACCCCAAGCTTCACTTCGCCCTGATCGAGTTCAACGCCCACTGGCTGGCGTCATTGATGGGCGCCATGGACAAGTGCTGGGTGACCGGCATCGGCCAGGACGCCGACTGGTGGCTCGGGTACTGGGACGGCGAGCGCCCACCCCACGACCAGCCCAACATGGCCCAGCTCTTCCGGCTCAACGAGAAGTGGCCGTACCCGCTGAAGCCCAGCGAGTACGTGCAGCGCCAGTTCCACGTGCAGTTCCAGGACGACCCGGTCGCCGTCGCCTGCCGCCACATCACCGGTCTGTCGACGAGCGTGTGGGGCAACGACTACCCGCACGCCGAGGGAACGTTCCGGGGCAGCCGGGAGCTGATCGGCAAGCTGTTCGCCGGCGTTCCCGCCGACGAGCGGGTCGCCATCCTCGGCGGCACCCTCGGCGACCTCCTGGGCTTCGAGGCCCCGGTCCCCGCCTGACTTGCTCCATTCTGAGGGTGGAAACCGACACCACAGGGGGTGTTTCCACCCTCAGAATGCGATCGTGGTGAGCGGTTGACCTATCGATTCGACGGGCGCGTCGCCGTCGTCACCGGCGCCGGGCGCGGCATCGGACGTGCGTACGCGATCCTGCTCGCCGAGCGGGGCGCCCGCGTCGTGGTCAACGATGTCGACGCCGAACCGGCGAATGCTGTGGCCGGTGAGATCGGCGCCGACGCGCTCGCCGACACCAGCGACGTCGCCACCGCGGACGGGGCAAGCGCGCTTGTCGACTCGACAATCGAGCGCCTCGGGCGCCTCGACATTCTCATCAACAACGCCGGCATCATCAGATGGGCGGGCATGCCCGAGGTCGACGAGGACAACCTCCAGCAGCACCTCGCCGTCCACGTCGGCGGCTCGTTCAACACGGCGCGGGCCGCCTGGCCGCACATGGTCGAGCGCGGCTACGGCCGAGTTGTGATGACGACGTCGTCGGGGCTCTTCGGGCTGCCCAACAACACGTCGTACGCAGCCGCCAAAGGTGCGGTGATCGGTCTGGCGCGCAGTCTGGCGACGGCCGGAACCGACCGCGGAATCAAGGTCAACCTCATCGCGCCGGGAGCCTTCACCCGCATGGCCGGCCGCGGCGACGCGCCACCGGAGATGTCGCCCGACCTCGTCGCCCCGATGGCCGCCTTCCTCGCCCACGAGGACTGTCCGGTCAACGGGGAGATCTACGCCGCCGGTTTCGGCCGCTTCGCCCGGCTGTTCATCGCCCAGTCGCCTGGCTACGTGCAGGCGACGGCTGCCACGATCGAGGACATCGCCACCCACTGGGAGGCGATCAACGACGAGACCGGCTACTACGTTCCGACCGACCTTCCCGAGTGGTCGGCGCTCTTCATGGCCCACCTTCCCCGAGAAACTCCAAAGGACTGACATGCGCTTCGGACTCGACGTCGCCCAGCAACGGCTTCCGTGGGACGAGCTCGTCCGGCGGGCGCAGCTCGCGGAGGAGCTCGGCTTCGACGGCGTCTGGGGCTTCGACCACTTCCAGCCGATGTTCGGCGAGGGGGTCGGCGAGACGTTCGAGGGGATGACCTTCCTGGCTGCCCTGGCCAGCGTGACCACGCGCGTCCGGCTCGGCCTTCTCGTCGCAGGCATGACCTACCGCCATCCCTCGGTGTACGCAGCCCAGGCGCTGACGATCGACCACGCCTCGCACGGCCGGCTGGAGATGTCGTTCGGCGCGGCCTGGTACGACAAGGAGCACACCGAGCTGGGGATCCCGTTCCCGCCGACGGGCGAGCGCTTCGACCTCCTCGAGGACGCCCTCGAGATCACAACCCGCCTCTTCACCGGAGAGGTCGTCGACTACGAAGGCAAGCGGGTGTCGCTGCGGCAGGCACAGCTTCAACCGCCGCCCGTCCAGCGTCCGCACCCGCCGATCTGGATCGGCGGCTCGGGCCCCAAGAGGACCCTCCCGCTCGTCGCCAAGTACGCCGACGTGTGGCACTCGTTCGGCACGCCCAACAGCATGCGCGACGCCTACGAACGAATCGACCAGCTCGCCGAGCAAGGCGGGCGTGACCCCAAGTCGATCCTGCGGGCCGGCTCGATCTCGCTGGACGACATCGAGACGTCGAAGAAGCACGCAGGCAAGTGGCGCGACGCCGGCTACGGCTACCTCGTCTGCGGCTGGCCGGGCGCTGGTGCCTCGCAGGTCGAGGCTTTCGCCCGCGAGGTCATGCCCGACTTCGTCTAGGAAAGGCCGCGGTCAGTCTGTGATGCAGATGCTGCAGGCGCGGTACTTGGCGGCACTGCGGTCGTCGACCACGTGCACGTTCCGGCCCGCAACCGCCGGGCACGTCGGCCGGTGGAGCATGCTGCCGTGCTGGGTGGCGACGAAGACATCGGCGCCCGACGGGGAGGCGACCTCGCCGCCGACGCCGCCCGTCCGCAGCTCTTCCTGGAGCTGCCGCAGGGCCCGCAGCGTCTGCTGGGTCCCGGTCTCGGTCGCCCGTATCTGCCGCGTCATCCAGTAGCCGACGTACAGGGCGAAGCCCACGAAGATCAGGCCCAGCCCAAGCAGGCCTCCGGAGATGATGTAGCTGTTCTGTTCGTAGATGTGGCCGGTGTGGGCGGCGCCGTACCACCCGAGGATGATGACCACGAGCCCGATGGGCAGGAACAGGGCTCCGACGGTGAGGAACACGGTCTCGAGCGAGACGTTCGCCCGGGGGACACGCAGCGCCGCAATCGCTTCGGTGAGCGAGCGTCGCCGTGAGCGCGCGTCGTCGTCCGTGCCGGTCACGGTCGTCATGGTCCGTCCTCCATGGGGCATTCGACAGGGGCGGCCGCGCCGAGCGCGCCGGTCAGCCGCCGCAAAAACAAGCCGCACGCGAAGGCGATCGCCAACAGGCTGACAAGGAGTCCGAGCCCGATCGGTGACGACAGCGAGATCTTGTCCACGGCGATGCGCTCGTTGGGGAGCGAGCCCGGCGTCGCCGGCGTCGAGCTCGTGCCCCCGCCGCTGGCGCCCGGCGCGCCGAGACTGGCCAGGCCGCCGCTACCGCCGATGTCGGACGCCGTGCTCCCCAGCACCGACGGGAGATTCGGACCCTCCTGGCCGAGGGCTGCGAGGTCGAACGGCGGGGCGCCGATCGCGGTTGCCGCCACCCGTCCGATCGTGAATGTGGCGTTGATGCCCTTGAGGACGTCGGGAAGCGTGCACAGCACGCCGAGCTGGGCGAGCTGCGGGGGGAGCGTCGTGCAGTTGAGGTGCAGGTCCGGAAGGGACGGCAGGACGAAGCTGATCTGGAGACCGCCCGACATGATCTGCTCGGCGGGCGCCTTCTTGGACTCCGTCTGGGGGAGCGGCGTGATCTTGAGCTTGAGCGCGGAGATGACCTGATTCACCGCGTCGGCGGACGACAGCACGCCGGACGCGGGAGAGCTCGACGGTCCGACGACGATGCCGTCGTTGCCGACGTGTACCTGCTGGCCGGCGATGGTGATGGCGCCGATGTGCGTTGTCGCCGTGCCGTTCGGATCTTTGCCGTCGCTCTTCGCCGATGCCGAGGAGGTCGTGGCGCCGATCTTGATCAGACCGCCCGCCAGGCTCAGCGAGTGGAAGGAGCCCGATGCCTTCGACTCAGCAGCCGACGTCGCCGTGACGGTCGTATCGCCCTGCACGCCCTGCACGTCGAACAGCTGCGGGACCGAGACGTTGGCCAGCGCCGCCTTGGCCCACGAGCCGTTGGCATCTGCGTGGGACACCATCTGCAGTCCGCCGGTCGACGGCGCCCCGGCCGGGAACGTCGAGTCGGCCGGCCCGGCCGGGAAGAAGGTGGCGGCCTTCAGGGGATCGTTGAGCTGGCTCGTGATCGGCGCCGTCGACGGCGGGAACCCGACCTCGCCGGCCAGCGAGCCGAAGTTGCCCGCCACTGATCCGGGCCAGGCGAGGGTGGCGAGGGCATAGCCGAGGGGACCGGTCTGATAGCTCGAGAAATTCTCGGGGATGTCGATGGCCGACAGGGGATGCGAGCCGGCAAGACCGGACTCGTTGTCGATCACGATGTCGACGACGTTGGCGTCGGCCTGGGTCGTCCACCCGATGAGGTCTGTGTTGGCCCGCGCCGGGCCGGCACCGACTAAGCCGGTGACGACGGCCGCGCACACAATCGCCAGCGCCGTGCCGACACAGAGAACGCGGCGCCTCACGCCGACGCCCCCAGGTACGCGCCCGCCACGTCGCCGAGGTCGGCCGGTTCGGCGAAGGTGACGATCTGGCCCTGGATCATCACCGCCGCGTAGTCGGCGATTGACAGTGCCATCTGAGCGAACTGCTCCACGAGCAGCATTGTGATGCCCTCGGCCGCCAGCTGCCTAAGAACGTCGTAGACCTCGGCGACGATGCGAGGTGCGAGCCCCATCGACGGTTCGTCGACGAGCAGCACCGATGGATCGGAGACCAGGGCCCGGGACATGGCCAGCATCTGCTGCTCGCCGCCGGACAACGTGCCCGCCAGCTGCGTGTGGCGTTGGCCCAGGATCGGGAAGCGGGCGTAGGTGCGCTCGGCGACCTCGGACATGGGGAGGTCCGCGTGCAGCTGGGTCAACATGCGGAGGTTCTCCTCCACGGTGAGATTGGGAAAGATCCCGCGGCCCTCGGGGATGCTGCACACTCCCGCCCGCGCCAACTGCTTGGTCGACGCACCGTTCATGTGTCGACCGGCGATGTGGACGCACCCGCCGGTCGGCGTCAGCCGACCGTCGATCGCCTTGAGCGTCGTGCTCTTTCCGGCGCCGTTGGGACCGAGCATGGCGACGAGTGCGCCCTCGGGAACGACGAGATCGACGCCGTGCAGCACCTCGATGCCGCCGTAGGCGGCGTGCACGTCGATGAGCTCGATGGCGTACGCGCTCATGCTTCCACCGGCTCACCGAGGTAGGCCCGCCGGACCTCCGCGTCGCTCCGGATCTGATCCGGGGCGCCCGACGCGATGTGGACGCCGAAGTCGAGCACGTGGATCTGGGCGCAGGCCTGCATGACGAGATCCATATCGTGTTCGACGAGGAGAATCGCCGCACCTTCTGAAGCCAAATCCGCCAGGAGTGCCGCGAACTCCTCAGACTCCGCGCTGTCGAGGCCCGAGCCGGGCTCGTCGAGCAGCAGCAGGCGAGGGCTCGTCGCCAGGGCCCGGCCCAGCTCGGTCAGGCGGGCGAGGCCCGTAGGAAGCGTGTGGGCTGCGGTGTCGGCGACGGCGCGGAGGCCGACGCGGTCGAGGATCTCCTCGGTTCTGGTGCGGGCCGGCGTCTCCTGCCGGCTCCAGAGCTCGCAGATCTCGGCCGCGGTCTGGACGTTCTCCCGCACGGTCATTGACCCGAACAGCTCCAGGCGCTGGAAGGTGCGAGCCAGTCCCAGCTGGGCGCGGCGGTGCACAGACAGACCAGTGACGTCGTCGTCGTCGAACAGCACGCGGCCGCCACTCGGCGCCTGCAGGCCGGTGATGACGTTGAACAACGTTGTCTTGCCGGCGCCGTTGGGTCCGATCAGGCCGGTGACCATCGCCTCTTCGGCGCCGATGCTCACCGCGTCGAGTGCGGTCACGCCGCCGAAGCGGACGGTGACCTCATGCGTCTGAAGCAGCAGCGCGGCTCACCTCCACTGTCGGTCGCGAGGGCTCACGCGGGACCACGACTGGCGGCGGCCCGCCGGTATGTCCCATGACGCGTCGCGGCAACCTGTCGTGCAGCCATTCGCTGACGGCCGGGATGATGCCCGTCGGTCGGCCGAGCAGCACGAAGGCGCCGAACCCGGTCATGAAGTAGGTGACGGCCTGGAAGCGCACCGGGATGTGCACCGCAAGAAGCGGCGCGATCGCCAGCGACAGTCCTCCCGCCAGTGCTGCGCCGGGCGTTGAAACGCCGTAGACGTAGACAATGAGGACGATGAAGAGACTCGACACGTATTGGAAGTTGTCGGCGGTGACGAGCCGCTGCGTCGAGCCGTAGAGGGCGCCGCCGAAGGTGGCGAGGGCGGTGGCCAGCGCGAACAACAGGATCTTCGACAGACGGAGGTTGAGCCCAAGGGTGGCCACGGCCACCTGGCTGTCCTTGGACGCGACGAGGATGCGGCCGAAGCGACTGCGCCGCAGCGCCAACACACCGGCCGACGCCAGCGCGAACACAATGCTGAGGAAGATGAGGTTCCGGTCGCCGCTCTCGAGCGAGATGCCGGGCAGGTGGAGCCGCGGTATGGCGAGGTCGCTCCTGCCCATGACCTCGGGCTGCAGGAAGAACATGTAGTAGGCGAGCTGGCCGAAGGCGAGCGTCGACAGCGCGAGCTCCAGCCCGCGCAGGCGCAGCGCCGGGAGGGCGACGATCGCGCCGAGCACGGCGCCGGCCGCGGCGGCGACGAGAAGTCCGACGGGATTGCCGCCGTGACCGACCTCGCTGAACAGCCAGGCGCCGAAGCCGAAGAACGCGTACTGAGCGAGCGAGACGTAACCGCCGTAGCCGCAGAGGAGCACGATCGACAGGGCGCCGATCCCGAGCGCCACGCCCGCGTTCACGTTGCCGAGGACGGTGCCGTGCAGGAACGGGGCGACGACAATGGCGAGCACGACCAGCGCGGCGCCGTTGCCAAGGCTCCGTGCTCCGGCGGGGATCCGGATCGCCCGGGAGATGACCGCCGTCCCGGACCGGAGGTGGACGGCGGGGAGGGCGATCAGCACCACGAAAAGGAAGAGCGTCGGTAGCACCGGCCGCAGGTGAACGAGCCAGCCGGTGAGCTTGAGGTATCCGACGACGTAGGCGTCGAGGAGGCCGAGCACGATCGCCCCAACAAAGGTGAGGATGAGGTTGCGGAGGCGGCCGAGCATGGCGGCCGCGAAGCTGTTCAGGACGAGCAGCGTCAGGTTGATGATGTCGAGCTGGTACGTCGACGCCGTCAGGATCCCCGCCAGCCCGCCGAGGGCGGCGCCGATGGCCCAGGAGAGGGCGCTGAGCATCGCCGGGCTCCGGCCGTTCATCGACATCAGCTGGCGGTCGTCCACTACACCGCGCATGGCGATCCCGATGCGCGTGTTGAAGAAGAAAAGCCGGAGGCCGACGGCGGTCGCGACGGCGAGGGCGATCGAGATCAGCTCCTCGTAGGTGATCAACTGCCCGGCGACCGAGAGGTGGGCGTTGGGGCCGAAGAACACCGGGAGCAGCCGGCCCTTCGTTTGCGGCCAGAGGGTGAAGGCGATACCCATGAGGGCCACCATGACCGCCAGCGTCACGACCAGCGCCATCCCCGTGTCGTTGGGGTTGAGCCGCCGGATGAGCGTCGCCTCGATGATCAGGCCGATCGCGGGGGCGACAAGGAGCAGGGCGACGAAGAGGGCGAGCGGGGCGTTCCAGTGCTGCTCGACGCGCAGCTGCCAGTACACGAACGCCATCACCATGCCGATGGCGCCGTGAGCCAAGTTGAAGACCCTGCTGGTGGTGTACGTCACCACCAGCCCGGACGCAGCGATGGCGTAGATCGCGCCCAACGCGAGCCCAGCGATGGTGAGCCCTATGAACTCTCCCAAGGTGATCCTCGTTCGCGGCTCAGAGCTCGTGCCGGCCGGGAACACCATAGCCCGAATACGGCAAGTCCGCATCCGAAAGTGAGAGTATGATTCTCACCTTGGCCCGGTCGGCACGGAGACCCGTCAGCAGGACCACCGTCGTCCTCGTCGCGGCGCTCTCGTTGTTCGCCGCCAGCTGCGGGTCGCGGCTCACGCCGAAGCAGGTCGCTGCCCTCAACAGAACCGGGGCCAACAGCGGTGGAGAGGGTGCGGCCGCGTCGGTCGGCGGCGGTGACGTGGGCGCATCGACATCCGGTGGCGGCGCCGTGTCTGCCGGTCCGGGCGCCGCGTCCGGGCCGTCTGGCGGGTCGGCGGGGGCAAAGTCCTCGAGCGGTGGCGCGAGTCAGGGTCCGGCGGCCGCAGCGAGCAAGGGCGCCGGGTCGACGGCCGGCGTCGATCCTGCGGTGTGCAAGGGGCCGGCCAGCGGCCCCGGCATCACGCCGACCGAAGTCGACCTCGGGATGGTCACCACCGAGACGGGCCCGATCCCCGGACTCGAGAAGGGCTCCATCGACTCGATGAACGCCTTTGTCGGGTACCTCAACAGCATCGGCGGCATCTGCGGTCGCAAGGTCGTGCTCAAGATCGCCGACGACAACCTCGACGTGAGCCAGAACGCCACGGCGACGCAGTCGCTCGCCAACTCGGTGTTCGCCATGGTCGGCTCGGACTCCGGGGTCGACCAGGGCGGCGCGTCGTCGCTGAAGCAGAGCGGCATCCCCGACATCGGCGAGGCCCTCAGCCATGACCGCTTCAACCTGCCCAACAACTTCTCGCCGCAGCCCCAGCCGCCGGGCGTCAACCTGGCGCCGTACGTGTACTTCAAGTCGCGGTTCCCACAGGCCGTCACCAAGATGGCGGTCCTGGGTCTGAACCAGGCGACGGCGCTGGAGGAGACCAAGGCCGGCATTGCCGGTCTGGAGTCGATCGGATACAAGTTCGTCTACCAGAACCTCAACATCGAGCCGACGCAGACGGACTTTCGCGCCGATGCCCAAGCCATGAAGTCGGCCGGTGCCCAGGGCCTGATGTTCCTCGCCATCGGCTCGTACTACGCCGACGTGGCCAAAGCCATGCAGGCGGTGGGCCTGCAGATGCCTTTTGCCAGCTACTCGTCGAACGCCTACGACCCGACCTTCCTGTCGGAGGCGGGCTCGGCCGCCAATGGGTCGGTGCTCTACAGCCAAAGCGCCCTGTACCAGGGCGAAGACGCGAACAGCGTTCCGGCGATCGCGCTGTTCGACAAGTGGTACAAGGCGGTGTCCGGCGGAGATCTCCCGAACGACTTCGCGGTGTGGGGCTGGATGTCGGGGTTGCTCTTCCTCAAGGGCCTCAACGCAGGCGGCGGGCTCACCCGCGACAACCTGACGAACGGGCTGAAACAGGTGACCAGCTTTGATGCCGACGGCATCCAGTCCACCGCCAACCCGGCGGGCAAGGCGCCTCCGCCTTGCTACATCATCGTCGACATCACCAACGAGAAGTTCGTGCGTGACGCGGTCAACCCGAGCGGCTTCAACTGCACCGGGGCGCCCAACTTCTACCGATACAACGGCTGATCGTCCGTCACTTGGCGGGCGTGGGCTTTCCGATGCCGCGCACGAAGAGCTCGGCGAACGGCTTCGCTACGTCGCGTGCTGAGACGCGGCCGCCGGCCTGCAGCCAGAGGTACGTGTAGTTGTGCATCCCCAACCAGGCTCGGGCCGTCAGCCACGGGTCAATGTCGCGGAACTCGCCCGTGTCGACTCCTAGCTGGAGGATCGCCTCGACCCGGCGTTCGTAGTCGCGGCGCCGGCCGCTGAACTGCTTGGCGTTGTCGCCGGTGAGCACGTGGAACTCGTGCAGGAACACCCAGACGTGATCGGGGTACCGGTCGATGATGTCGAGCAGCTCGTCGCCGAGCATGGCGAGCTGGGCCGACGGCGACCCACCCGACGCGGCGACCCGGTCGGCGCCGCCCATGACCTCATCCATCACCCGGTCGTGGATGGCGACCAGCAGCTCCTCCTTGGACCCGATGTAGTGGTAGAGGGCGCCCTTGCCGAGGTCGTTGGCCTCGCACAGCTCGGTGATGCCGGTGGCGTGATAGCCGTTCCTGGCGAAGAGGCGGGCCGAGGTGTCGACGATCTCCTGCCTCCGCGCCTGCCACTTCGGACTGCGTTCCGGCATCGCAGCTGACGTTAGCTTTCGTGTCTTGACTGGTCGGTACAAGATCCTCATCACGACCGAGTTGCCGGACGGGTCCACCGATCCGTTGGCCGGCCACGAGTTGGTCGGTGGCGGCACTGATGTCGAGGGGATCGTGTGCCAGCTCACCGACCGCTTCTCCGCTGAAGCGCTGGATCGCTATCCCGAGCTGCGCGTTCTGGCCACTGTGTCCGTCGGCTTCGACCACATCGACCTCGACGCGGCGACGGCGCGTGGGGTGGCCGTCTGCAACACACCCGGCGTGCTCGACGAGACGACGGCCGACCTCGCCTTCGGTCTGATCATCGCTGCCTCTCGATTGTTCGGGGCGGCTGAGGCCGACCTGCGCGCCGGCCGCTGGACCGGGTTCGGGCTGCTCGACCGGCTCGGCCGGGACGTCCACGGGGCCACCCTCGGCGTCGTCGGCTACGGGCGCATCGGTCGAGCCGTCGCCCGCCGTGCAGCTGGGTTCGACATGGCTGTGCTGCACCACTCGCGCACGCCGACCGGGGAGCCGGGCTTCGTCGCCGAACTGGAGGAGCTATTGGCCGCCGCCGACGTCGTCTCGCTTCACGTGCCGTTGACCGCATCGACGAGGCACTTGATCGATCGGCGCCGCCTGGCGCTCATGAAGACGACGGCGGTGCTCGTCAACACCTCCCGCGGCCCGGTGGTCGAGGAGGAGGCGCTCGCCGACGCGCTCGAGGAGGGGCGGCTCTTCGCCGCCGGCCTCGACGTCTACGAACGGGAGCCGGCGGTCCACCCGCGGTTGCTCGCCGCACCCCGCGCTGTGCTCCTGCCCCACGTGGGGAGCGCGACGGTGGCGACGCGGACGGCGATGGCGCGTCTGGCGTGCGAGAGCGTGCGCGGCGTGCTCGCCGGGGAGGTCCCGGCGACCTGCCTCAACCCCGCGGTGCTCGCCTGACCTTCGGCTCCTTCATCTGCAGGGCGTTGACGAACAGACGGGCGAGCGTGTCGGCCGCGTCGTCGAGCTTGCAGTCGAGCTGACCCTTGGCCAGCGCCATCTCGGCAAAGCGCTCGACCATCGAGCCGAGCGCGGCCGCCGCGATCTTCGGGTCGAGCGCCGGATCGGCGGCGCCCTTGCGCTGCATGCCGCGGATCGACTTCTCGATCGCCTCACGGTGGCGCACATTGCTCGCCGAGCGAACGGCCGCTACGTGGTCGTCGTAGCGGGCGACCTGTTCGATGACGCCCATGATCCTGGCTTCCTCGGCGTAGCGCTCGAGGTGGCGGTGGAGGGCGGTGAACAGTCGCTCCCGGGGGTCGGCACTCGAGCCGGGGGCGAAGATCACGCTCTCCATGGGCTCGGCCAGCTGCTCGTCGAGAAGCTCGGCGATCTCCCGGAAGACCTGTTGCTTCGACTCGAAGTAGTGGTAGAAGGCGCCGTGCGAGAGGCCGGCTCGCTCGGCTATGTCGGAGATACGAGCGTCGAGGAAGCCGTTCTCCTCGAAGATCTCCTTGGCCGCCTCGAGCAGCCGCGCTCGCGTCTGCTCACCCTTGCGAGACCGAGGGCCGCCGTGGGCGTCGCCTTCGCCTGCGGCCGCTACTGCCGACATCGGTCGAACTCTACGTGGCCCGCGGAGCAGGGCGGCGTCTCGTCGTTGGCTGCCACGATCGGGGTGCGACCCGCTGCTGTCTAGGTTGGATGGATCGGAGCAACGGACGAAGTTGTCGAACCTGAGCGGCGCCGCGGCAGGCCGCGCTCACTGGCCGAGGAGCAGATCGTCGAAGCGGCTCTCGAGTTGTCCGGCCGGACATCGCTCGAAGACATCTCGATGCGGGAACTGGCGGGGCACCTCGGCGTGCCGGTGATGACCCTCTACAACTACGTCGCCAGCAAGGATGCCCTCCACGTGTTGGTGCTCGACCACGTGCTGCGGCCCGTCCGTGTTCCGTCGGCTGACGCCGGTCCGTGGGACGAGCGGATCCGACAGCTCGAGCGTGACGCCCGACGCGCCATGGCGAAGCACCCGGGCCTGTCCCTCATGCGGCATGGCCTCGAAAGCTCAGAGGCGGCTCGCTTGACCGACGGCGTCGCGTCGATCCTCGCCGAGGGTGGCTTCTCTCCGGACGACACGGCTCGTGCGGTCGCCGCGCTGTACGCAGTAACTCTCGGCCAGCTCGAGATCGACGCCATCGCAGCAACGTCGGGCGTCGCTGTCGAAGCATCGTTCGAGCCCGCAACGAGCCCCGCGGACTTGTCCCGCGATGAGCTCTTCGATTTCGGTCTCGATGCCGTGATCGAGGGCCTGAAGGTGATGCTGACCAAGAAGGGCCCTCGACCTCGACGCTGAGCTCAGCTGCGCCGCGGGCGCTGCAACCTTGCTCGCCCTCTCTTATTTCAGTACGGTGTACGGAAATCTGACGGTTCGGGCCAGGACGTAGGAGCGGTGCCGATGACAGTGGCCGATCCGCTCTTTGACCCCAGCGTGGTCGAGGAGCCGCACCCGTACTTCGCGCATCTTCGTGAGCAGTATCCGGTGCACTATCTCGAAGGCGCCGACACCTTCCTCGTGTCGCGCCTCGCCCTCATCCAACAAGTCATTGCAGACACGACGACCTATTCGAGCCGTAGCAACGAATTCCTATCGGTCGGGACCGACGGCTCGGCGTCGCTGCGAGGCGTACTCGACGGCGACGTCGGCGCCGACCTTCCAGGCATCCTCGCCACCGCTGATCCGCCGGACCACACCCGTCAGCGACGTGTGATCGGTCGCGTGTTGTCAGCTGGGTCGATCGCGCGGCGCGAGCCGGAGGTGCGAGCACTCGTCGATGACGCGTTACGGCGCCTCGTCGACCGGGGGCGCATCGAGTGGATGGCCGACGTCGCAGAGCCGCTCCCGGCTGTCGTAGTCGCCCGGCTGCTCGGGTTGCCAGACGACACGGGGCCGTTGCTCAAGAAGATCGGCTTCGCGTCGGTCGAGCAGATCGGTGGTTTCGTGTCCGAGGCGCGGGCATCCGAGTTGCTGGCGGCGATGAGCGATCTCGGGCCGGTCGGGGAAGCCTACGGACGCGCCCGCAGCGGTGACGGACCGGGGCCGGACACGGTGATCGGGGCGTGTGCAGAGGCAGTCGACACCGGCGAGCTCAACGATCTGGAAGCGTTGGGCATCCTGATCCTGCTTGTCTCGGCAGGCACCGAATCCACGACGAGCCTCCTCGGGTCGGGGGCGCGCCTACTTGCCGAGGACGTCGTCCTGCAGGACCGGCTTCGCAAGGACCCGACATTGATCCCGACCTTCGTCGAGGAGGCATGCCGGATCGAGCCGCCGTTCCGCGGGCACTACCGGGTGGTCACCCGCGACGCTGTCCTCGGCGGCGTCGATATTCCGGCCGGTTCGCACGTGGTGCTGGTGTGGCCCGCCGCGAACCGAGATCCCGATGCATTCCAGAACCCCGACAGCCTCGATCTCGAGCGGGAGTCGCCGCGCCGCCACGTCGGCTTCGGGTGGGGTATCCATCTCTGCGTCGGCGCACCACTGGCTCGCCTGGAGGCGCGCGTGGCGTTCGAGCGGCTGCTGGCGTCGACTTCACGGTTCCAGATCGCCCCACGGACCGAGCCACTGTCGCATCACCGAAGCCTCATGATCCGCCGCCTGACCGAGCTGCCGCTCGTGGTCGAGGCCAAGGCGTCGACAGCAAGGTGAGTCGATCGGGGGAACGGGTCATCTTCTGGACGCTGCCGGCGGTCGCGGTGATCTGGATCGCTGCGTTCTTGCTGTTCCCCGGCTTCGTGCCTCCGATGTCGCCGAAGGCGTCGGCCGCTGAGGTGGCGGCGTTCTACCGCGACCACCTGTCGCGGGTGCGCTACAGCATGATCCTGTTCAACTGGTTCTGTGTCGCGCTGATCCCGATCCTGATGTTGCTGGTAGAGCGGATGCGGGGCATGGCGCACCGGACCCCGGTGCTGCGGTACTGCGTCATCGGCGCGGCGGGGGCGGCCCCGATCGCGTTCCTGACCTCAACCGTCTTCTGGCTCATCGCCGCCTTCCGTCCGGACCGCTCACCGGCGCTCACGCAGATGTGCAACGACCTGGCGTGGATCACCTTCACCTGCGGGGTCCCCTTCCTCATCGGCCTGTGCGTGTTCGTGGCGGTGGCGATCGCCTACGACGACCAGGAACAACCCGTGTTCCCGCGCTGGGTGGGGCGGTTCAACCTCGTCATCGCACTCGCGCTCGTCCCAGCGTGCTTCGCCGGTCTGACGCTGGATGGCCCGTTCGCCTGGAACGGCTTCGTGTCGTTCTGGGTGAAGAACCTGGCCATCGCGCTGTGGATTGTCGTCATGGCCGTCGTGCTCCGCCAGGCGATGGACCGCGACCGGGTCGTGGCCGGGGCCGCGGCGTGAGCCTTGGCGCCTCGCTCCGAACTGATCCGAAGCGTGAGTTGTGGTTCGCGTGGTACTCGACGGTGGCCTTCTACAGCCTCTACAGCGTCGTCTTCTTCGTCCTGACCCGGACCCAACCACCCGGACGTCCGTGGCTGACGCCCGAGCAGACGGTCGCCTGGTTCGCTGATCGCCACTGGGGCCTGCTGGTCGGCTTCGCGCTGATCTTCGTGCTTGGCGGGTTCTCGGCGACGTCGATCTCGCTGATCACCTACTCGATCCGGCGCATGTCGGTGAGCCGTGCGTATGCGTACTCCTACCTCATCCTTTACGCGATCGCCGCCATACCGGGGTTCTTGTTCATCTGCGTGGCGATGACCGTCGGCGCCATGCGACCCGAGCGCGACCCGGCGCTTCTGCACTGGCTCTACGACTTCGGCTTCCTGTCCTTCTCCGGCACGATGGGCGTGTTCCTGGTCGGGTCGTTGATCTGGATGGCGGCCATCCTCCTCGACAAGAACGGCGTGTTCCCGCGGTGGTTCGGCTATTTGAACCTGTGCAACGCGCTCACCGAAGTCGTGATCGCACCCTCGTGGATCTTCCAGCGCGGCGTGTTGGCGTGGAACGGCGTGATCGCCTGGTGGATCGACGTCGCCGTCTTCGGCATGTACACCGTCGTCTTCATCTACCTGTTGCGCAGCCTGATCCAGCGCGACGACCTTGGCACCGGACCAGTCCCCGCGCCGGTGATCACCGGGTGACGGAGACCGAACGGGTCCCCGGTGAGGGGGACATGTGGTTCTTCGTCGTCTTCGAGTCCCTCGTCTTCACGTCGTACTTCTGTGTGTACCTCTACGACCGGGCTCAGCACGAGCACGCCTTCCTCAAGGCGCAGTCCGCGCTCAATCTCCCACTCGGGATCGTGGAGACGATCCTCCTGCTGACCAGTTCGTGGGCCATCGCCCGGTGCGTGCAGGAGGTCCGGGCGGCTCGGTATCGATCAGCGCAGCGGTTTGTGCTGGCGACCGTTGGACTGGGCGTCGCCTTCTTCGGCTGCAAGCTGGCGGAGTGGGTGCGGTTGATCGGCGACGGACACACCTTCACCAGCAGTGAGTTCATGCAGCATTTCTTCTTCCTGACCGGGATGCACGCCATCCACCTGCTGATCGGCTTCGTCGTGCTCGGCGTGATCCGGTACCAACTCGCAGACCCGCAACACCGCTCGCACCAGACCATCGAGACGTGCTCCACCTATTGGCACACGGTGGACCTGTTCTGGGTGTTGATCTTCGCCCTGCTCTACATCGTGAGGTGAACGTGGAGACCTCAGCCAAGAAGCGACTGTTGGTCGCGTGGGTCGTCGTCGTGGCGATCACCGTAATCTATCTGTGGATCGACCGCTCCGCCGACGACCGCGGAGTTCTCGTGAGCAGCGTCGCAGTGACCGTGGCGGCGATCGGGCTGGCCCTCGTGAAGTTCAGGATCATTCTGGGTGAATTCATGGACGTACGTCATGCGCCCCGAGCACTACGGCGCATCACTGACCTGCTGGTGGTCGTCATCGCCATGGCCCTGCTGAGTGCCTACTTCGTCGGCCGGGCCGTCGCCTGAGCCCGTCCAAGCCCGTCATCGCCAACTGTCGTCGAGTCGGCGCGTCATGAACGTGTTGTAGGGGCTCGCTTCGTAATTGCCGAAGGGTTCGCACGGCCGGAAGCCGAGCTCTACGTATAACTGCCTCGCAGGGACGAAGTCGTCGGTGGAGCCGGTCTCGAGGCTGATACGCCGGTAGCCCTCGGCGCGGGCAAAGGCGACGAGGTGCTCGACCAGAGCGCGCCCCACGCCGCGGCGTCGTTCGCTCTCACGCGTGTGCATCGATTTCAGCTCGGCGTGGTCGGCGTCGAGCCGCTTCAGCGCCGCGAAGCCGACCAGCTTGCCGCCCCGACGGGCACTGAAGAACGTGACGGCGTCAACAGCGAGGTCGTCGGCACCGAGTGCGAACGAGTACTCGGGCGGCGTGAGCAGCTGCGAGAGCTGCAGATGAGTCGCCAGGAGCTCACGAACGTCCTCCGACCGAGGGTCGTCGACGGCGATCTCGAGCTCCATCCCGGCGATTGTGCCGCAGCACCAGCCGTCGTTAACGTTCTGCAACAATGATTGCCACGGTCGACATCGCGGATCTCGGTTTCCTGCGGACGATCGGAGCGGTCCGTCGCCGGCCGAAGCCGGACCAAGTCCCGGGGCTTCGATGGCTCGACATCGTGTTCGGCGTCCCCCTGGCCATGAGCCGCCCGCCCCGCCCGCGCCGGGCGGTGATGCTGGCCCTGTGGGACGACGCGGATGCGGCCGCCGCCTTCGCCGACTCGCACCGATTCGCCGCCCGGTTCAAGACCGGCATGCACGCCACCTTGCAGCCCTTGCGAGCGTTCGGGACCTGGCCCGGCCTCGACGAGTCGATCCCACGCAGCCGGGCCACGACCAATGACGGCCCCGTTTTCGTCTTCACCCTCGGCCGCCTTCGGCTCAGCCAGTTCATTCGCTTCATGCGCGCCAGCCGGCCCGCAGAACATGCGGCCATCGGTGCCGATGGTTTGATCTGGGGGACCGCTGGCGCCCGACCGCCGATGATGGCCACCGTCTCCGCCTGGGAGAGCGCGGAAGCGAGCGTCGCCTACGCGTTCAACGCGCCCGGTGGGCACCCCTCCGCATCGACGCCCAACGCCGCAAGGACTTCCACCACGAGTCGGCGTTCATACGGTTCACGCCGATCGAG
>JAFAUA010000581.1 GCA_019243595.1 Acidimicrobiia bacterium | reverse complement strand
AGCAACTGCCCGACGGCGCCTACATCGAGTTGTTCGTCAAGGTCGACAAGGACTGGCAGCGGCGCCCCAAGGCCCTCGACCGTCTCGGGTACTAGTCGCCCTCGCGCTGCTGGCCCTCGTCGCCTGCAGCGGAGGCTCGACATCGAGCAACCCGTTCCCGCGCGATCGCGTCATCCGCGTCAACGCCGTGCAGGTCCGTGGGACACACAACAGCTACCAGCCGCCGCTGCCGCCTCTCGAGCGGCAACTCGACGAGGGCATCCGCCAGCTCGAACTCGACGTCTGGTCACAGCCCGACGGCAGCTTCGCCGTGTACCACTCGGCCAACGACCGGCGCTCGACGTGCCCCACGCTCGTCGCGTGTCTGCAGCCGGTGCGCGTCTGGCTCGGCGCACATCGACAAGCGCTTCCCCTGTACCTCGTCGTCGAGAACAAGGGTGCGCCACAGGATGCCGGCGCCGTGGCGGTCGCGGTGCAGGCCGCCCTTCCGGGGCATCTGCTCGTCGGTCCCAAGGAGGTCGCCGGCGGTCGGTGGCCAACTCTGGCGGGCACTCGAGGTCGCGTCATCGCCGTGCTCATCGGAAACGGCGCCGAGCAGTACACGGGCGGCTCGATGTTCGTCTATGCCAGCAGCGGACCCCTGGCCGCCATCACCAGCCGGCCCGATCCGTTGTCACAGGCGGCCGATATCGCTGCCTTCGTTCATGCCGGTCTCGTCGTGCGAACCCAGGCCGACGGCGATGGAGTTGTCCTCGACGAGAAGCGGCGCGACGCGGCCGCGGCGAGCGGCGCCCAGATCGTCAGCGCCAGGGACGACGGCTACTTGCTTCCGGGCGGTGTCTCCTGGCGCTGCGACCCGTTGGTCCCGTCGCCCTGCCGCCCCCGCGACATGGAGCCGACGACGACCACTACGACGTCATAGAGGGTTCGCCCACGAGCGACTCGAGGAAGCGCTCGACCTCGGAGCGTTCCTTGGTCCGGCGCATGGGGGGCAGGGCGCCGATCAGTTCCCATCGGTACCCGGCCGTCGCCAGCCTCGGGTCGAGCACGGCGACCACGCCGCGGTCGGTGGTCGACCGGATGAGGCGGCCCGCGCCCTGGGCCAGCAGGCTGGCGGCGCGCGGGAGGTCGACGGTCTGGAAGGCCGCTTTTCCGGCCAGGTCCCGGCGCGCCCGCATGAGCGGCTCGTCGGGCCGCGAGAACGGCAGCTTGTCGATGGCGAGCAGCGACAGGGCGGCGCCGGGGACGTCGACGCCCTGCCAGAAGCCCATGGTGGCGAACAGGCACGACGTCTCGTCGGTGCTGAAGGCGGTCAGCAGCGCCGGCTTCGGGAGCGCGTCCTGGGTCAGCACGCGGTAGGGGAGCGCCGGTGCAAGCGCCTCGGCGGCAGCGCGCATTGCACGCCAGCTGGTGAATAGGGCGAGGGTGCGCCCGCCGGCCGCCTTGATGAGCGCGAACAGCTCGGCGCGCATCGCCTCCTCGAACTCGGGCTTCCGCGGATCCGGGAGGTGGGTGGCGCAGTACAGGAGCGACTGGTTCTCGTAGTCGAACGGGCTGTCCACCGACAGCTGCTCATGCGTTGACGGCAGTCCCAGGCGCATCGGCAGGTTCGACGGGATGGTGGCGCTCGTGAGGACGGCGGTGGGAACGTTGTCCCACAACCGCTCGGCGAAAAGGTGGGCGACGTCGATGGGCGCCATCTTCAGCGTGGGAGGGCCGCCGCTCTCCACCCACGCCACGGCGCCCTCGCCGACACCCTGCACGGCGGCGACGTCCTCGACGAGGGTCGAGGCTGCTTTCACGGCGCGCGTCCGCTTGTTTTCGTCGTCCTCGCCTGCCTTCACCGCCGCCAGGCCCTTGCGCGCCGCCTCGCCCGCCGCGGTCAGCGGGTGCTCGAGCTCCGCGGGGAACACCCGGCGCCCCCGGTAGCCCTCGAGGGCGTCGGCCAGCCGTCCCCCGGCGGCCTCGAGGGCGTCGGCCTCCTCGGGCGCCGCGGCCCGGATGCTACGGGCCAGGGCGACGAACCGCCCTTCGGTGAGCTCGAGTCCGAAGGCGGACGCGGCGATGTCCTCAAGTGCGTGGGCCTCGTCGAAGATCACGGCGTCGTGCTCGGGCAGCAGCCAGCCGCCGGTCGCCAGGTGGGTGGCGTAGAGGTGGGTGTTGACGACGATGACGTCGGCAAGCGCGGCGCGTTGGTGGGCCGCCTCGGCGAAGCACGATTCACCTTGGGGGCACTTGGGGGCGCCGGGGCACTCGCGGGCGGTCACGCTGAGCATCGCCCATGCCCGCGGTTTCGGCTCGAAGTCGAGCTCGGCCCGGTCGCCGCTCTTGTTGGTCTTGGCCCACTTCAAGAGCTTCATGAGCTCCTGGCCGAAGGCGCCGTACTCGTCCTCACGAACGTCCTCGAGCACGAGCTGCTCGTCACCCGAGCCGATCTCCACCGCCTTCTGCAGGCACAGGTAGTTCGCCCGACCTTTGAGCACTGCGAACTCGAATGGCTTGCCGAGTTGCTTCTGGAGGAATGGCAGATCCTTGTTCGCCAGCTGGTCCTGCAGGGCCTTGGTGGCGGTGGCGACGACCGTCGTCTTCCCGGAGAGGATGGCGGGGACGAGGTAGCTCAGGCTCTTGCCAATTCCGGTCCCGGCCTGGACGACCAGTTGCCCTCCGTCGGCGAACACCGACTCGACGGCGTTGGTCATCTCTACCTGACCGCGACGTGCCTCCCCGCCCCCCGGCAGGGCGGCCACGACCCGCTCGAGCGCCTCGGCTGCACCCACCCGGCCGAACGTACCGCCAGGGTGTGACAGTCCGGCGGACGCCCATCCGGGATCGATTATTCGGGCCAGGGGCGGCGGCGCATGCGCTTGATCTCGCCTCGGCGCTTCTTCGACTCGAACCGGCGTTGGCGGGCGCCCATCGACGGGGTAGTCGGGCGGCGCTCCCGGTCGATCCGCAGGGCCTCGGCCAGGCGTGAACGAAGGCGGTCCAGAGCCAGCTCCCGATTCCTGAGCTGAGAGCGCTCGTCGGAGGCGACCACCCGCACCGCCGGCCCGAGCCGCTCGAGCAGCCTGGCCCGCTGGCGGGGGCCCAGAGACGGCGAGGTGGCGACGTCGAAGGTCACCTCGGCCCTGGTATTGGCCGTGTTGGCGTGCTGGCCGCCGGGGCCGCCCGAGGCTGTGAAGCGCCACTGCAGCTCGTCCAGCGGAATCCTGCAGGTTCGGGTAACCCGCAGCTCAGGAGGCACGAGCGGACGCTACTGCTACGATCGTGCGGTGCTCCGGCCCTTGTCAGAGCACATTCTCGGCCACTCCGAAGCGAACGTTCTGCATGCCTGACAAAACCACGACGATCAGCGAGTACAAGACCCACGACACCGACACCGGGTCGCCGGAAGTGCAGGTCGCGCTGTTGACCCAGCGCATCAACCAGCTCACCGACCACCTGAAGGTCCATAAGAAGGACCACCACAGTCGGCGTGGACTGCTCATGCTCGTCGGCCGCCGTCGCCGGTTGCTCAACTATGTGCGCGACAACGACGTGGAGCGTTATCGGGCGCTGATCGCGCGCCTCGGCCTGCGCCGCTGACAACCGAATCCAACTAGCGCGGCACAGGCCGCCAGCTGCCAGTCGCCGAATACTCGGGCCGACAAGGCCGGGGTGTCCGACAACTGACAACTGGCTCGCCGCCGCCAGAGGAGTGCACATGGCGGAAGCCATTTCCGTGTCGGGCCCTATTTCGGGCACCGACAAGACCCTGTCGTTCGAGACGGGCAAGCTCGCCCCCCAGTCCCAAGGCGCAGTCGTCGCCCGCATCGGCGACACCGTGGTGCTGGTCACGGCCAACGCATCCCACGGTGTCCGAGAGGGGATCGACTTCTTCCCCCTCACCGTCGACATCGAGGAGCGGGCGTACGCAGCGGGGAAGATCCCCGGCTCGTTCTTCCGGCGTGAGGGCCGCCCCACCGACCAGGCCATCCTGACCTGTCGCCTGATCGACCGGCCCCTCCGGCCGTCGTTCGCCGACGGCTACCGCAACGAGACCCAGGTCGTCGGCACCATCCTCGGCGCCGACCAGGAGAACCCCCACGACATCGTGGCCATCAACGCCGCCTCGGCTGCGCTGATGATCTCGGGCATCCCCTTCGAAGGGCCCATCGGCGCCGTGCGTGTCGCGTGGACGACCGAGGGCAAGTGGGCGCCGCATCCGACCTACCAGGAGGGCGACGAGGCCACGTTCGAGCTCGTCGTCGCCGGCCGGGCCGTCGACAATGACATTGCGATCATGATGGTCGAGGCGGGCGGTACCGAGAACGCCTGGAAGTACTACGAAGACGGCGCCCCGAAGGTCACCGAGGAGGCCATCGCCCAGGGCCTCGAGGAAGCCAAGACCTGGATCCGCGAGTCGATCGACTTGCAGAACCAGCTGGTCGAGAAGGCTGGAGTCCGCGAGCCCATCCCTTGGGTACCCCAGATCGACTACTCGCCCGAGCTACTCGACCGAGTGCGCACAGTCGGAAGCGACCGGCTCTCCCAGGTCATCACCATCACGGCGAAGGCCGAGCGCAACCAGGCCACCGACGAGGCCACGGCCGCCATCATTGCCGAGGTCGGCGGCGAGACGCCTGAGCTCGAAAAAGAGATCAAGGCCGCCGTCCGCTCCCTCACCAAGGAGTTGGTCCGCAAGCGAGTCGTCGACGAAGGCAAGCGCATGGACGGACGGGGTGTCGCCGACCTCCGTGCCCTCAGCGCCGAGGTGGGCATCCTCCCGACGGCCCACGGCACCGGTCTGTTCCAGCGGGGTGAGACCCAGGTCCTCACGGTGACCAGCCTCGGCATGCCGCGCATGTCCCAGATGCTCGACACGATCGGCATCGACGAGTCCAAGCGCTACATGCACCACTACAACATGCCGCCCTGGGCCAACGGCGAGACCGGTCGTGTCGGCAGCCCCAAGCGCCGCGAGATCGGCCACGGGCTGCTGGCCGAGCGGGCGTTGCTCCCGGTCGTTCCCGACGAGCAGGAGTTCTCCTACACCCTTCGCCTGGTGTCCGAGGTCCTCTCGTCCAACGGTTCGACATCGATGGCGTCGGTGTGTGGCTCGAGCCTGTCGATGATGGACGCGGGCGTTCCCATCAAGGCACCGGTCGCCGGCATTGCGATGGGGCTCATCTACGCCGAGGGCAAGTACACGACGCTCACCGACATCCTCGGAGCTGAGGACGCGTTCGGCGACATGGACTTCAAGGTCGCAGGTACGAGCGAGTTCGTGACCGCCTTGCAGCTCGACACCAAGATCGACGGGCTGCCCGCCGATGTTCTCGCCAAGGCCCTGCAGCAGGCGCGCGACGCCCGCATGCAGATCCTCGACGTGATGAACAAGGCGATTGCCGAGCCGCGACCGACGGTCGCCAACACGGCGCCGAAGATCGTGAGCTTCGAGATCCCCCTCGACAAGATCGGCGAGGTGATCGGTCCCAAGGGCAAGGTCATCAACACCATGCAGCAGGAGACCGGCGCCGACATCAA
>JAFAUA010000532.1 GCA_019243595.1 Acidimicrobiia bacterium | reverse complement strand
GCCGGTATCACCGGCGCCGTGATCGTCTCGCCAGCAGCCGCTGCCGCAGCATGCGCGGGCGGTGCGAGCGTCTCGGCAACGGCGGGGACCTCGAGAGCGCGGGTCGCGTGCAGCCGGTCGGTCACCGTCTCCGACGCGGTGACGGAGATGCCCGTGTTTCGCAGCCACCCCGGACCCCACGCCTGAGCGGCGGCGTCGGCCAGGGCGGCACCGAAGTCATCCGCGCCCGCGTAGCGCTCGCCGGGCTCGGCCGCCAGGCCGCGCATGGTCACACCGGCGACGGCAGGAGGCACGCCGCGGGCGACGGTGACCAGGTCAGCCGGCGCCTCTTGGACGTGACGGGCCATGGTCGCCAGGCCGTCGCCGTTGCCGCCGAACGGGAGCCGCCCGGCGAGCAGCTCGTAGAGGATGGTGGCGAGCGCGTAGACGTCACTCGCCGGCACCGGCTGCTCGCTGCGGACGAGCTCGGGCGGCATGTAGTCGGCCGCACCCAGCACGGTGCCGTCCCGGGTGGCGAGCGTGCGTCGACCGCTGACGATCTCGGCCAGCCCGAAGTCGGACACCTTGACGACGCCAGAGGAGGTGAACAGCACGTTCTCGGGCTTGAGGTCGCGGTGCAGTACGCCGGCCCGTCCGGCACGCTCGACGGCGCTGGCGATGGCCAGCACGAGGGCGCACGCCACCTCGGGCGACACGCCGCGCCTGGCCCGTTGGCGCAGGGTGCCGCCCTCGACGAACTCCGAGACCAGCACGCAGCCGGTCTCGTCGTGGGTGAGGGTGCGCACGACGTGGGGGTGGTCGATGGACTTGAGCACGGGCGCGCCCTCGGTGAAGCGACGTCGAGCCTCCGGGTCGGCGAGGAGCGAAGGGTGCAGTTGCTTGACGACGACGCGCCGCCCCGACGGGTCGACGGCCTCGGCGGCCGACCCCCACACGCCCCCACCGATCTGGCCCCGGACGGCGTACCCCTGCAGCGCACTCCTGTCGACGATCGGGTCATCGTGGCACGATCGCGGCGTGGATGCGGGCACAACATCGAAGAGCCTGCCGCTGATCCTGGCGCGGGAGCTGGCCGCCAACCTGGCGACGCCGATGTTCCTCATCGATGCCGGCGGCACGCTGGTCTTCTACAACGAGGCGGCCGAGCTGCTGATCGGACGGCCCTTCGCCGAGCTCGGGGAGGTGGAGGCGACCGACTTCGGCGCCGTCCTCCAGATGACCGAGCCGGACGGCACGCCGCTGCGGCGGCGGGACTCGCCGGCCGGCGTGGCGTTCTTCACGCACAAGCCGGCGCACCGGGTGCTGGTCGCCACCGGCTACGACGGCGTGCGCCGCACGGTCGAGGTCACCGCCTATCCGCTGTTCGGCGCCACCGACGAGATGCATGGCGTCGTCACCGTCTTCTGGGAGAACGGCTGATGCAGGTCCGGGTATGGGGCTCGCGCGGCTCGCTGGCGACGCCGGGTCCGGACACCGTCCGCTACGGCGGGAACACCTCGTGCGTCGAGGTCCGCCCCGACGACGGACCGCCGATCGTCCTCGACGCCGGAACGGGGATGCGCCCTCTCGGTGTTCTCATGGAGACCGAGGCCATCGACGAGCTGCACATCCTCTTGACGCATCTGCACCTCGATCACCTGCAGGGCCTCGGCTTCTTCCGGCCGCTGTTCCGCTCAGGGATCGACGTGCACATCTGGGGACCGGCGTCGCCGGTGCAGGGCCTCGCCGACCGCATCGCCATCTACCTGTCACCGCCCCTGTTCCCCGTGCGACTGACCGACATCCCCGCCAACCTGACGTTCCACGACGCGCCCGAGGACGAAGCAGTCACGATCGGGTCGGCGACCGTTCGCGCGGGCAAGGTCGCCCACCAGGGTCCGACCGTCGGCTACCGCGTCGAGGAAGGAGGGCGCTCGGTCGCGTACCTCCCCGACCACGAGCCCTCGCTGGGCGGCATGCGCATCGCCGACCAGCCGGCCGACTGGGTGAGCGGCTACGACGTGGCGCGTGGCGTGGACGTCCTCCTGCACGACGCCCAGTACGGCGACGACGAGTACCCGCGCCACATCGGCTGGGGTCACTCCTGCATCGAGGACGTCGTCGCCTTCGCCGAGAAGGCAGACGTCGGCAACCTGGTGCTCTTCCACCATGACCCGTACCACAGCGACGACGAGCTCGATGCGTTGCTCGACAAGGCCCAGGCCCGTCACTCGGGCGGCAGGGAACGCGTCTGCCTGGCACAAGAGGGCATGACGATCACGCTCGACGCCAGAAACGGCGTGTTGCTGAAACCCTGACGTGTGGGAAAGTTGAGGGGTGGCGTCGCCCTTCTCCTCGGACCCACTGATCGGCCGGTCGCCGTTCGCGCCGATCGCCGACTACGGCTTCCTGTCGGACTGCGAGTCGTCCGCCCTGATCGCGCCGAGCGGAAACGTCGAGTGGATGTGCCTGCCGCGCATCGACTCGCCGAGTGTGTTCGGCGCCCTGCTCGACCGCCACGCGGGCAGCTTCCGGCTCGGCCCCGCTGACGTCCAGGTCCCGGCCGCCCGGCGCTATCTGCCGGGCACGATGTGCCTCGAGACGAGCTGGGGAACGCCGACCGGCTGGATCATCGTCCGTGACGTCCTGCTGATCGGCCCCTGGCACCACGAGAGCGAGCTGTCGCACACACATCGCCGCGCGCCCACCGACTACGACGCCGACCACGTGCTGCTGCGCACGATCCGGTGCGTCAACGGCGAGGTGCAAGTCGAGCTCGACTGCGAGCCAATGTTCGGGTACGGGCGGACGCCGGCAACGTGGCGCTGGACCGACCGCGGGTACCACGAGGGCGTGGCGACGGCCGACGGTGAGCACCTCGAGCTGCGGCTGACGACCGACCTGCGCATCGGCTTCGAGGGTGGACGGGCGACGGCCCGCACGCTGCTGCACGAGGGCGACCTCCGCTACTGCGCCCTCTCGTGGAGCGAGCACGACCCGCCGTACACCTACGAGCAGGCGTACCGACGCCTGGTATGGACGGCCCACCACTGGCAACACTGGCTGGCGCGGGGACGTTTCCCCGACCATCCGTGGCGCAGCCATCTCGAGCGCAGCGCGCTCACGCTGAAGGGGCTGAGCTTCGCCCCGACCGGTGCGCTCGTCGCCGCAGCGACGACGTCATTGCCCGAGACGCCCGAGGGCGAGCGCAACTGGGACTACCGCTACACCTGGATACGGGACGCGGCCTTCGCTTTGTGGGGCCTGCACACACTCGGTTTCGACTGGGAGGCGAGCGACTTCTTCTGGTTCATCGCCGACGTCGCCGAGCGCGACACCGAGCTCCAGGTGATGTACAGCATCGACGGTTCTCCGACGCCCGACGAGCAGATCCTCGACCATTTGCACGGCTACGAGGGCGCCCGCCCGGTGCGGATCGGTAACGCCGCCCACACCCAGCGCCAGCACGACTTGTGGGGCGTCGTCCTCGACTCCTTCTACATCCACACCCGTTCGGTCGATCGCCTCGACGACCGCATCTGGCCGATCCTGGCCCGCCAGGTCGAAGCGGCGATCGCCTACTGGCGCGAGCCCGACCAGGGCATCTGGGAGGTCAGGGGCGAGCCCAAGCACTTCACCTCGTCGAAGATGATGTGCTGGGTTGCAGTCGACCGCGGGGTGCGCCTGGCCCGCATGCGCGGCGAGCCCGACACCGCCGACCGCTGGCAGCAGGTGGCCGACGAGATCCACGCCGACGTGTGCGAGCACGCGGTCGACTCACGCGGCGTGTTCACCCAGCATTACGACACGGACGCGCTCGACGCGTCGCTGCTCCTGATGCCGCTGGTGGGGTTCCTACCGCCCGACGACGCCCGCGTCCGGGCGACCGTGCCCGCCATCGCCGACGAGCTCAGCGAGGACGGACTGGTACTTCGCTACCGGGTCAAGGAGACCGACGACGGCCTCTCCGGCGAGGAGGGCACATTCACCATCTGCTCGTTCTGGTTGGTGTCGGCGCTCGCCCACATCGGCGAGCACGCGAGGGCCCGGGAGCTGGCCGAGAAGCTGCTGTCGCTCGCCTCCCCCCTGGGCCTCTACGCCGAAGAGCTCGACCCCCGCAGCGGCCGCCACCTGGGCAACTTCCCCCAGGCGTTCACCCACCTGGCGCTGATCAACGCCGTGATGCACGTCATCAACTTCGAGAACGCCCACCTGTTGACGAGCGCGCCACCCTCGCTCTGAGGCTGATCAGACGCGGTAGTAGCCGCCGCGGTCGCAGATGAAGCCGGATGGTGGGTCGGCGCGCACGAACTTGCCGTTCTGCACGCTGATGATCATGAAGCAGGTCGGTGGGCGCTTCGACGCCGGGCCGGCAGGCGCCAGCATGCCGTTGCCGTCGAAGTTGTCGATCTTCTTCAGCTCGGCCATGACGTTGGCCCGTGTGGGTTTGGCGCCGGCCGCGGTGAGGGCCTGGACGAACAACCGCCCCGACTCCCACCCGTAGGCGGCGAAGATGTCGGGGTTCTGCCCCGGTGAGGTCCGCTTGAGCCATGTCTCGAAAAGCTGGACCTCGGGGATGTTGTCCTGGCCCGCGTACATGGCCAGCTGTTGGTCGATGATGGACCCGTTGGTGGCGGACGCGGCGTCGGACGTCACGAACGCCGGGTCGTAGGCATTGCCGCCCCAGTTGGCAAACGGCACCGAGAAGCCCTGCTGCTTCATGGCCTTGGCCATGCGCACGAAGACGCCGACCTCGCCGGCGAAGAAGATGCCCTTGACGCCTCTCTGCTGCATGGCGACCACGTCGGAGCTGAAGTTGGCCTCGGTCGGCTCGACGGTGCGGTGGTAGACGAAGTTGTAGCCGACGGACTGGGCGGCCTTGATCTCGCCGTCGATGGCGTCGATGGCCGACTGGGTGTCCTCGACGAAGTAGGACATGTGCCCGATGACGTCAGGGCCGAACTTGTCCTTGAAGTAGTTCAGCGACCCGAGCCGCCAGCCGGGGACGATGGGTGCGATCGAGAAGTTGTTGGCGACGGCGACGTGGCTCCTGCTCAGCGCCTGGCTGACGTCGGGGACGTCAGGGTGGGCGCTGAGGACCTGGGCGCCGCCGTTGTCGACGACGGAGAACGAGCCGACGAAGCCGAAGTCCTTGCTGATCACGTCCTCGTACTGGGCCTTGTTCTGGTTGGCGTCGAACTGGTCGTCGCGAGGGTCGAGTTGGAGCTTGCGGCCACAGACGCCGCCGAGGGAGTTCTGGTAGTTGAAGAACGCCTGCGTGCCGACGACCGCGCCTTTGAAGAGGCCGGGTACCGGTCCGGTGAGCAGGGAGACGTTGCCGAGCGTGACCTTGTCGCCGGTGACGCCGACATCGGTTGCGCCGCCACCGCCGCACGTCGACGACCCGCCGGCCGCCGCTTGACCGGCTGCGGCCCCGCCTCCCTTGGACTGCGAGCCGCCGCTGAGCGAGCCGCCGCTCGCGCCAGACCCGCCGCCTCCGACGGCGCCGCCGGTATCGGTCGCCGTCTGGTCCGCGGCCTGCACGTCGGTCGCGGATCCTGCCGATACCCCGGAGCCGCCGTGGCGGTTGGCTTGGGCGAGCTCTGGACCGCTCAGGCGGGCGCCGCACGCGCTCGCCACCAGCATCATGGCGAGACCCACGAGCGTGAGGCGCGTGCGCATGCGCCTAGCCGAGGGGCTCCGTTGCCGTGAAGCGGACGGGCATCTTCTCGTAGCCCGAGATGAAGTTGGCGGGTCGGAAATCGGGCTCGGCCGCGTCGACCAGCTCGATATCGGGCAGCCGACTGAGGAGGTGCTCGAACATGCAGACCAGTTCGAGGCGCGCCAGCGAGTTTCCTAGGCAGAAATGGGTGCCGAACCCGAAGGCCACGTGTTCGTTGGGCTTGCGTTCGACGTCGAAGAGGAACGGGTCCCCGAACACATCCTCGTCGCGGTTCGCCGACGGATAGAGGAGCAGCAGCTTCTCGCCCTCGTGCAGCGTCTTGCCGCGCAGGTCGGTGTCCCGCGTAACCGTGCGCGCCATGTTCTTGATGGGACTCACCCATCGGAGCATCTCCTCGACGGCCGTCGGGATCTTCGACGGGTCGTCGAGCAGCTTCTGCTTCTGATCAGGGTTGGCGAGCAGCTGGTACATGCCGCCGGTGATCACGTGCCTCGTCGTCTCGTCGCCGCCGATGAGGATCAAGAGCGACTCGTGGACGATCTCGTCGTCGGTCAGCCGGTTCCCGTCGACGTCGGCGTGGACGAGGACGCTCATCAGATCGTCGGTGGGTTCGGCCCGCCGGGCGGCGATGGCGCCGGTGGCGAACTCCTGGTAGCCGATGAAGGCCTCGGTGGCCTTCTCCACGCCGTCGGGCGTGCCGATCAGCGCTCGCATCATGCCGTCGGACCACTCGAGGAGCTGCGCGCGGTCCTCGGGCTTCACGCCCAGCGCGTCGCCGATCATGATCATCGGGAGAAGGGCGGCGACGTCGAACACGAAGTCGCACTCGCCCTTCTCGCAGACGGCGTCGATGATCTCGTCGCATGCGCGGCGGACGGCAGCCTCGCTCTCCTTGACGCGGCGCGGCGTAAAACCCTTGTTCACGAGCTTCCGACGCTTGACGTGCTCGGGGTCGTCCATGTCGATCATCATCGCCACAGGCCCCGAGTCCGGGCGGATTCCGTTGGCGTTGGAGAAGGCGGTCGGGTTCTTCGACACCGCCTTGAGGTCGTCGTACTTGGAGATTCCCCAGACCCGTCCGTCCCAGTAGACGGGCTCGTTGGCGCGCATCCACGTGAGCGCCTCGTGGGGATTCGTACCCCAGAAGTCGCCGCTGACGAGGTCGATATCGGGCTTCGTCATGCGCCCCATCATGGCGCGTCCGTAAGATCCGTCGTATGGCGCAGATCACACCCCCGAGAATCGAGGGGCGGGTCAGGGTCCGGGATGGGCGGAAGCTTGGGTTCGCTGAGTTCGGTCCGCCTGACGGCCGGCCCATCCTCTGGCTACACGGCACCCCTGGTGCCCGCCGGCAGATCCCCGAGGAAGCCCGCCTGGCAGCCGAGGAGGTGGGCGTTCGGTTCGTCGGCGTCGACCGGCCCGGCACCGGGCTCTCGACCTCGCACCTGTACGGCTCCCTGGTCGAGTTCATGGGCGACCTCGAGATCCTGCTCGACGAGCTCGGGTTCGAAGATCTCGCAGTGGTGGGGCTGTCCGGCGGTGGCCCCTACGCCCTCGCCACCGGGTATGCGATGCCCGACCGGGTCAAGGCCATCGGCGTGCTGGGCGGCGTAGCGCCCACTCGCGGGGATGAGGGCATCGACGGCGGTCTGGTCAGTCTCGCTGTTCGCTTCGCGCCGCTTCTCCCGCCGTTCCGGGTCCCGCTGGGCCTCATGTTGGGTGGCCTGGTCGTTGCCCTGATGCCCGTCGGTCATCAGGCGCTCGACGTCTACGCCCGGTTCTCGCCGCCGGGAGACCGCGAGGTGTTCGCTCGCGAAGAGGTCAAGCAGATGTTCATCGACGACCTGAGCGACACCGGCGGTCGGCTGCGTGCCCCTATCGACGACGCCATCCTCTTCACCCGCGATTGGGGCTTCCGTTTGGCCGACGTAAAGATGCCGGTGAAGTGGTGGCACGGCGACGCCGACCACATCGTGCCGCTCGCCCACGGGGAGCACTGCGTGCGGCTGCTTCCCGACGCCGAGCTGTTCGTGCGTCCGGGCGAAAGCCATCTCGGGGGGTTCGGGGCGGCGGAAGAAGTGCTCGAGACCGTGCTGGCGGCGTGGGACCGCAAGCCTGTGAAGGAGACAGCGGTATGAACGTGGAGGACATGATCTTCGTGAGCGTCGACGACCACGTCGTCGAGCCACCCGACATGTTCGAAGGCCGGCTGCCGGCGAAGTACGCCGACCAAGCGCCGAAGGTCATCCAGACCGACATCGGCGACGACGTCTGGACCTACAACGGCGTCACCATCCCCAACGTCGGCCTCAACGCCGTCGCCGGGCGGCCTCGTGAGGAGTACGGCATCGAGCCGACGTCGTTCAACGAGATGCGCCGCGGCTGTTACGACATCCACGAGCGGGTCAAGGACATGAGCGCAGGCGGCGTCCTCGGCTCGATCTGCTTCCCGTCGTTCCCCTCGTTCTCCGGGCGCCTGTTCGCCAACACCGACGACAAGGACCTCGCCCTCGCCGTCACCCAGGCCTACAACGACTGGCACATCGACGAGTGGTGCGGCACCTACCCCGACCGCTTCATCCCCATGGCGCTGCCGATCCTGTGGGATCCCGAGCTGTGCGCCGCTGAGATCCGCCGTGTCGCGGCGAAGGGTTGCCACACGATGACCTTCAGCGAGAACCCGGCCGAGCTCGGCTATCCGAGCTTCCACGACGAGCACTGGGATCCCATGTGGCGTGCGCTGGTCGACGAGGGCGTCGTCGTCAACATTCACCTCGGCTCGTCGGGGAAGCTGGCCGTGACCGCGCCCA
>JAFAUA010000419.1 GCA_019243595.1 Acidimicrobiia bacterium | reverse complement strand
CTTGAGCCCCGAAGGCCGCCCCTACGATGGGCCGGTGGCCGATGCCGCTGGCTGGCGACCCCTCAGCGTCCGGGCGCGCCGGGCCGCTTCCCTCGCTGGTCTGACCGGCGACTCGCCGTTCGCCCGCTTGGCGCTCACCCACGTGCTCGCCATCGCCGGCGACACGCTGGTCACGGTGGCGTTGGCGGGGTCGCTGTTCTTCTCGATCTCACCCCATGCCGCCCGGGGCCGGGTCGCCCTCTATCTCGTGCTGACGATGGCGCCTTTCGCGGTTGTCGCGCCGCTGCTCGGTGGGGTGCTCGACCGCAGCCGCAGCGGGCGACGAACGGTCGTCGTCGTCTGCTGCGCGGGACGGACCGTCGTCTGCTTTCTGATGGCCGGACAGCTCCACAGCCTGTTGCTCTTCCCTGAGGCCTTCGTCGTGCTCGTGCTGTCGAAGGCGTATCTCGTGACCAAGGCGGCGCTGGTGCCCGCGACGGTCGAGGACGAGAGCCAGTTGGTGCGGGCCAATGCCCGACTGGCCGTGCTGGCCGCGCTAGCGGGATTCGTTGCCGCCGGACCGGGTGCCCTGGTGCTGAAGCTTTCGTTCCTCGGCGCCGCGTGGGTGCTGCGGCTCGCCGGTCTCGTGTTCGCGGTGGGTGCGGTGGCGGCGATACGCCTCGCACGAGCTCCCGTCGACCACAAACCGCGGCCGACCGCGACCGAGGCGGGCTTGCTGCACAGCCACGGCATCCTCCTCGGCTCGACGGCGATGGCGGTGCTGCGCGGCTCGGTCGGATTCCTGACGTTCCTGCTCGCGTTCGCCTTCCGCCGCGCCCACGCCCCGTCGTGGTGGTTCGGCGTCGCCATCGGCGCCAGCCTCGCGGGCACGCTCGTCGGCGCCCTGCTCGCGCCTCGGGTTCGTCGCCTGGTGACCGAGGAGCGCATGCTCACCGCGTCGCTCGTCGCCGTCGCCGTCGCCGCCGCCATCGGCGCCCGATTCGGCAATCGCGCGGCCGCGTCGGCGCTTGCGGGGGTCGTCGGCCTCGGCGCCAGCGCCGGCAAGTTGGCCTTCGACTCGATTGTTCAGCGCGATGCACCCGCCGCTGCCCAGGGCCGAGCGTTCGCCCGCTTCGAGACGCGCTTCCAGCTCGTGTGGGTGGCGGCGGCCCTCGTGCCGGTCGTCATCCCCGTGCCGACGCGCGTCGGCATGATCACCCTCGCCGTGGCCGCGAGCGGTGCGACGATCTTCTACGTGCTCAGCCGGCGGGGTTATCCGGCGCCGCCGACGTCGTCGTCGAACTCGAGTCGGGCCAGATAGAGCCCAGGGGCGTCGAGCTCCGCGGGTGTCGGAAGCTCGCGGGGCGACGACCAGAGCTGGTGCGCCGCCTCGGCGCCGCCGCGCTCGACCAGGCCACGCACGAACGCCGCGCCGCGGTCGTACTGCGCCTGGCCGAGCTCGAGCCCGAGGAGTCGGCCGACGAACCGGTCGGCCTCGGTGGCCTCGACGCGCCGGCGGCGCAGCGCCTCGGCAACCATGTCATAGGAGGAGATGAGCCGGCGGCCGACGGTGTCGAGCGTGTAGTCGACGTAGCCGACCAACGGCACCACGAGCGCCTCGATGCGGAGGAGAACGTCGCGTTGGGTCGAGGTCTGGATGGCGCCGAACAGTGTCTCGGGATTGCCGAGCAGCGACTGCAGGCCGCTCGGGTCGCTCAGATCCATCTCGCCCAAGCTGCCTTCGAGCGACTCGGGGTTGACCTCGAAGCTCGACACGTATTCGTCGAGGAGCTGACCGAGACGGGCGCGCACGTGGGGGACGCCGAGCACGGCGTGCTGCACGAGCTCGTGCAGCAGGATCCAGAGCCGCAGGTCGTCCTCGGGAAGGCTCCATTCGCTGCCGAAGGCGTCGATGTTGGCGGGCACGACGACAAGCTCGTCGGAGAGAGGCCGCGGCAGCGGGACGTCGTACTGGCCGAGCGCCCGCTGCGCCATGTGCCCGACCATCAGGCCCGATTGCATGCCGAGCAGCACCGGTCCGAGCAGCTTGCCGATGCTGCCCAGCAGCCCGGTGCTCGGGTCGGCGTCGACCTCGTCGTCGCCCTCGGGAAGCGACAGTGACGTGGCCAGACGCTCGAGCAACGGCTTGTAGGCATCCAGCCCTCGCTGGGCCCACTCGCCACGGCCGACGGGGCGCACATGCAGCACGGTGCCGCCGGGAGCTGTTGGCAACCCGGTGGCGCTGGCGACGTTGAGCTCCGCGACCCGCGCCAGCTCCTCGAACTTCATGCGCACGATCGGGTCGACGTTGGCTTCGGGCTGGCCTTCGGTGGCCAGCATGAGCGAGATCTGACGAGCCACGTCCCAGCTGACCGGACCCTGCTCGGTGAAGAGCTTGGCCAGGTCGCCGAAGATCGGGAGCTGCTCGAAAGGATTCCCGGATGGACCTTCTTCGGCCATGAGGGCATGGTAGGTGCCGTGCTTTCGGTATCGGTCATCGGTTCGGAGACCTCGGTGGGTCGCGCTGTCGTGCGCCGATTGGAGGCGTCCGGGACCGATGTGACATCGGCGACCGACAGGGCGGACGCTCTCGTGCACGTCGATGTCGGGGGAAAGGTGGACGTCGATCGCCTGCGAACCTCGCTACGTGCGGCGGGCTCCGACGTGGGCCGCGTGGTCTACCTGTCGACGGCCATGGTGTACGGGGCGTGGCCGAACAACCCGGTGCCTCTGACTGAGGACGCGCCCATGCGGCCCAACCCCGACTTCGCCTTCGCC
>JAFAUA010000374.1 GCA_019243595.1 Acidimicrobiia bacterium | reverse complement strand
TGGCACGACGTGGCTCTCAGAGCTCCTCTCGAGCCATCCGGACGTCGCCGGCCTGGAGCTCACCGACGTCGAGATGCCGCCGGGATACGCCTACACCGAGACGACGATGGTCGAGGCGGTGCCGGCCGAAAGTCTGGTGTTCAGTGCCATCGGGGACTTCTGGGTGAACGCCAATCGCGTCGACGGCGACGGCGTCGCGGGCCTGATGGACACGGCGGAGGTCGCCGCGGCTCTCCGTCGCTTCGTCGACCACTTGTTCGCGATCTCACGGGATTGCACTGCACCCGGGGCCCGTTGGTTCGTCGAGAAGTCCCCGGACAACGTGAACCGCCTCGCCGTGGCGTCGGCAACGCATCCCGACGCTGCGTTCGTCCATCTGATCCGGGATGGCCGCGACGTGGCTCGTTCTCTCTTGGCCTGGCCGTTCGCCGAAGGTGGCCCGGCCGCCGCCGCCGAGGAGTGGGTCACGGGCGTTCGACGCGTACAGCTGCAGCAGTGGCGGCTGCGCCGGTTCCGCGAGCTTCGGTACGAGAGACTCCTCGCCGACCCGGTCGGAGAGATGCGGGACCTCTTCGAGTGGATCGGGCTCCCGGTCCTCGACGACGTGGTCAGGCGCCTCGAGGTGGTTGCCCGCAAGCAGGTAGCCAGGTACGGCGAGTCGTCGCCCGTGGGTGCCGGGAAGTGGCGGGGCCTCGATCCAGACCAGCTGGCGATTGTCTACGACGTGGCTGGCGATCTTCTCGCGGAGCTCGGTTATCTGGACTGAGCAGCGAGCGCGGCGCGGATGCGGGCGGCCACGTCGGCCATGGCGTCGTCGCTCTCGTATTTCTGACGGGGCCAGAAGAAACCTCGGAGACCGTCCTTCTTCCGGCGGGGAACGACGTGCACATGGAAGTGCGGCACGCTCTGGCTGACGACGTTGTTCATGGCGACGAACGTCCCGTCCGCCTGCATGCCCTGCTCGACCGCTCGGGCCAGCCGCTGGGCGTCGCCGAACAACTTGCCGATGAGCGGACCAGGGAGGTCGCCGATCGCCACGTGGTGGTTCCTCGGCAGGAGCAGCGAGTGGCCGGGGAAGACGGGCCGGGCGTCGAGAAAGCCCAGGGCGTGGGGGTTCTCGAGAACGACGTGTGCCGGTCGCTCGCCGGCGACAATGTCGCAGAAGAGGCAGCCGGGCTCCCTCAGTGCAGGTTGAAGCACCAGGGAGGCGAGTTGCGCGTGTCGTTCGGGGTGGCCAGCGGCCAGTAGGTCACCGACGCGCAGTGGCGGCCCGGGCCGAGGTTGAACTGACCGCCGGGCCTGGGCTGCAGGGTGATCTGGTACAGCACCGGCTCACGGTGCAGCTCATCCTCGGGCACCTGGGCGCCGTCGACGAACAGGTTGCCGGTGTAGCCGGCGGCGAGCGTGACGCTGACGCTCGCCTGGCGCAGGTCGAGGTCGCCCGGGGGCGGTGTGACCCGGACGACGGCGTTGCCGGTCTGTTGGGTCGGGCGCTTCGTGCCCGAGAAGGCGACCACGAAGCCGGCGGCGGCGATGATGAGCAGGGCGCCCATGATCAGCGTCGGAAGTCGCGAGCGGAGCATCAGCGGCGTGGCAGCTGGGCGCGGGGGAACAGGTGGGCGGATGCGAAGAGCAGGGCAATGACGCTACCGGCGAAGGCCAGCTCGACCACACGCAGCGGGAGGGCGATGCGCGGCGCGAAGAGCGCGGTAAAGCCCACGGTGAACTCCCACAGCAGCAGAGCGAGAAAGGCCCAGGCTTGGCGGCGCAGCAGCATCCAACACACGGGGTACTTGAGGACGAGCACGACGAGGAAGGCGGGCCTGGTCAGCCTGCTGTCGTACAGCAGCACCGAGATGGTGACGGTGACCTCGAGGGCGGCAAGCGCCGCGGCGGCCGGCAAGGTCCACGCCCGCTCAGGGGCCGGGACCGTCTCGTGAGCCATCTCGATCAGCGCTCTTGGGCGAACGTCCTCGACAGCCGCCGGTTGAAGACCTCGATGCGGGTGCGCAGCTCGGCGTCCGGAAGCCCGTCACGCGCCGCCTCCATCACCTTCCAGAGCCGCGGGTAGACGATGCCTTCGACGTCGGACGCCAGGCGGTTCGGCACGTCGCCAATGCGCATGCGGACGAGGAGCGCGCGCAAGGGCGCCGAGAGCTGGTGGGGGATGGGGTCGTCGGTGGCCTCGGCCTCGGCCTCGAGACGCCCGATGAGCTCGTTGAGGTCGTCCTTGTTCCAGAGCTTGCCCCGCCTGACGAACTCTTCGATCTCGTCCACCATCTCCGCTCTCACCTACGCGCCTCGCATCTCATGCGCTCCAGCGGCTGTCACTAGGCACAGGCTCTCATCATGGCTCGCCGTCTCCGTTGGACATACTCGGCGCGCTACATGATCCCCCAGCGGGGCGGGGTACCGCCGGTAGCCTCGGGCTGCAAATGGCACCCACGCGCATGGCCGACCAGGTCGGCCGCGTTCTCGGCGGGCGCTATCGGCTGCGTGCCGCCCTGGGCAGCGGTGCGTCGGCC
>JAFAUA010000365.1 GCA_019243595.1 Acidimicrobiia bacterium | reverse complement strand
GAGCTGGTACGGGCCGCAGATGGTGGCGAGGAGGCGACGCAGACCTTCGTCAACGCCAACCTGCGCCTGGTGGTCTCGATCGCCAAGAAGTATCAGTCCACGGGCCTGCCGCTGCTCGACCTGATCCAGGAGGGCAACCTCGGCCTGATCCACGCGGTCGAGAAGTTCGACTGGCGCAAGGGCTTCAAGTTCTCGACGTACGCCACGTGGTGGATTCGCCAGGCGATGCAGCGGGGCGTGGCCAACACGGCCCGCACCATCCGTCTGCCGATCCACGCCGGCGACCAGCTGGCCCGGGTCCAGAAGGCCCGCGACCGCCTGGAGGCCGAACTGGGCCGTCATCCCACGCTCGCCGAGCTCGCCGCCGAGAGCGACATGGACGAGGCCGAGGTCGACAAGGTGCTCGGCTTCGCGGCCGACACCCGCAGCCTTTCCGAGACCCTCGGCGAGGACTCCGACACCGAGCTCGCCGAGGTCGTCGCCGACCCCGGCGCAGCGTCGCCGTTCGACGAGGCCGCCGCTGCGCTCATGGGTGGCGAGATCGAGAAGCTGCTGGCGTCGCTGACCGGCCGGGAGCAGGAGATCCTGCGCCTGCGCTTCGGTCTCGACCGTGGCGAGCCCCGTCCCCTCGACGAGGTCGGCGCCCACGTCAACCTCACGCCCGAGCGGGTGCGTCAAATCGAGGCGCGCGCCATGTCGAAGCTCCGCCATCCGTCGGCGGGCCTCGACGCTCACGAGCTCCTCGCCAGCTGAGCCTTCAAATCCGAACGCGATCGCGGCTGTGGCCGGCAACGGCCGCAGTCGTTTTCGCGTTCACGGCCCTCGTCGCGTGTGGTGGCGGCGGGGGATCGAAGACGACCACCACGTCGGCGGCGCCGACCACCCTGCCCAAGCCCGTCGCCAACATCGTGATCCGGCCGCCCCAGGGTCCCCTCGGTACGAAGTTCACGCTCATGGGCACGGGCTTCAAGCCGGGGGAGACGGTGACGTTCCAGGTCCTGTTCCCTGACCTGGCGCATGCACCGTTCTCCGGCCAGCCGCACAAGGCGACCCCCGATGGGGCCGTGCAGACGACGTATACGGCGACAACCGGCAACCCCAACGGCACCTACACGGTGAAGGCGACCGGCGACATGGGCACCGAGGGCCAGAACACATTCGTGCTCGGCTCCACAGGGGCGACGACCGCGTCGTCCGCCGTCAGATCGACCACCACTCCCACCACGCGCTGACCCGACCGGGCTAGGCGCGAGCCACCCGTTCGCGCCATTCACGCGCGCGGTTCCCGCTGCGATCATCGAACGCAGGAGGGGAGAAGGGTGACAAGAGCGCGCAAACACGGGTCCGAACGCGGCGCCCTCGGTGACATCTCGCGGCTGGCGCTCGCCGCCGGACTGCTGGGAGCAGTCGGAGTCGTGACCGTCATGGGCGTGAACTCCACGAGCAGCAAGGTCCAGCGCGGCCGTCTCAAGGATCGAATCGACCTCACCAACGCGCTGGCAGCGCCGCTCAGCGGATGGCTGAAGGCGGTGCCTTCGTCGCCGGCTCCCGGCTGGGACGCGTTGCGCGTCGACGCCAGTGGGCGCTTCACCGGTGTCTCTGGTCGGTACCAGGCGCTCTCGGGCAACGCCCAGTCGCATCCGTGCGCCACTGGCTCCGGACTGCGCGATCTCGTCGACGCCGCCACTCACTCCGCCGCACGCGCGGTGCTTGTCATCGACCCACCCGGCTCGTGTGACCCGCTGCTCGGCGTCGCCACACCTACGGCCGGTGGCACCGTCGTCGTCACAACCGACATCGATGCACTCGTCGCGCAGGTTCCTGCGGCGTCGAGTCTCGGGCCCGACATCAGCACGTACGTCGTCGACCCTGGCGGGACGGCACTGACACCGGGTCCCGCCGCCGTTCCGGCGCCGCCGCATCTGGTTCCGTTCGCGGCCCGCGTCGCTGGCGGACAGCCGGCAACGGCGCGGCTGACGGCGCCTGAACCACGGTCACACGAGGTCGTCGACGCGGGCGCGCCCATCGGCAACGGCTGGTCGATCGTCTTGCAACAGGACGCCGCTGGGTTCGACGTCGGCCAGGTGGTGAAGCCGTCGGCGACCGCGATGGGTCTCATCGCCGGCCTGTTTGCCGCGGTACTGCTGCTCCAGGCGTGGTCGGACGCCCGCCGGCGGGCTGCGGCGCGCCACGCCGACGCTCACGCGGCCGCCTTCTTGGCCGTTCTCGGCCATGAGCTGCGGACCCCGCTGACCGTGATCAAGGGATTCGTCGACACGCTGGCCCAGCGCTGGGACGCGATGGGCGACGATCAGCGCCACGACCTGGTCGATCGCCTGCCACAGCAGTCACGTCGTCTCAACCGCGTCGTCGACCGGCTCTTGCTCGCCGCCAACATGCAGGCCGGCGTCTCGGCGCCCGTGTCGGTGGCCCCGATCGGCGTTGCATCGGCACTCGAGCAGATCGCCGCCACCTACAGCGCGTTGGCGCCACTCCACGAGTTTGTGGTCGACGCGCCTGGCGATGTCATCGCGCGCGGTGACGCCAAGGCGGTGCCGCAGATTCTCGACCAGCTGGTCGACAACGCCGTCAAGTACTCGCCGGAGGGGGGCGTCGTGCGGTTGTCGGCGCGCCGCGTCCGAGGCCGCGTCGAGATCGCCATCGAGGACGAGGGCGTGGGACTGCCGCGCGATCTCAACGCCATCTTCGATGCCTTCGCCCAGGGCGAGGACGTCGATGGCCGCGTTCACGACGAGGGCGGTGTCGGCGTCGGCCTGTACATCGTGCGGACGCTCTGCGAGCAGCTGGGCGGATCCGTGCGCGCCGAGCGCCGTGCGCGCGGAGCGCGGTTCGTTGTCACGCTGCATGCGTCGCGTGAACGCGCTCTGTCACGGGTCTAGTTCGTTCAGACGGCGTCGAAAATGGCACGCACGTGCCATTGGCATCAATGACCTTTCAACGGAAGATGCCGTTGGGTGGCGGCTCACCTACGGAGGGAAAGGGACCCACGACAATGCGACCTCGATTTCGCATCCTCGCTGCCGCAAGTGCGGCGGCCCTAACGGCAAGCGCTGTTGGACTGCTCGCACCCGCGGCGAACGCAGCGACGACGGCGAACACGACAGTGACGTTCACACTCAGCGGTGGCGCCCTAGCGATCACCGCGCCGGGCAGCGCCAACCTCAGCTCGTCGACGGCCACTGGCACGCCGAGCCTGAGCGGCAGCCTGGGCAACACGAGCGTCACCGACGGTCGAGGCAACCTGGTCGCCAGCTGGACGGTCACGGTCACGTCGACTGACTTCACGACCGGCGGCGCAACCGCCAACGAGACCATCCCGAAGGCGAATGTGAGCTACAGCTCGGGTGCCGCGAGCGCGACGACCGGCACCGGAGCGTTCACGCCCGGCGTAGTCGCCTCGCTGGCGGGCACGCTCCCGGCGACCCAGATCGGCGGCACGTGGGCCGGCGTCAGCAACAACTCGGCCACGTGGAATCCCACGGTCGGTGTGACGCTGTTGAACAACAACAACACGACGGCCGTCGCCGGCACCTACACGGGCACGATCACGCAGTCCGTCGCGTAGGAGTTACACAACCATGAACAAGCGCTCCCTTGTTGCAACGCTGCTGCTGGCGGCCGGGCTCTTCGTCCCGGCCGCCAGCGCTTCCGCCCAGACGGCAACCCAGACCCCTCGCGGGCAGATCGGCATCCGTCTGCTCGAGGCTCCGGTCAACCGCGAGAACGATCCGCGCGCGAAGACGTACATCGTCGATCACTTGAGCCAAGGCACAACGATCTCGCGCAAGATCGAGGTCACCAACGCGACGTTGACGACCCAGACGCTGCAGCTCTATCCCGGCGCTGCCGTCGTCGGCAACGGCCAGTTCGCCGGCGTCGACGGTCACGGCGGCAACGACCTCACGTCGTGGACGTCGGTGACGCCGAGCCTGCTGAACATCCCGGCCGGCCAGAGCGCGCAGGCCGAGGTCACCATCAACGTGCCGAAGGACGTCCAGGACGGCGAGCGCTACGCCGTCGTATGGGCCGAGGCGGCGACACCCGCGGCCGGTGGCTCGGTGCTCGTCGTGAATCGCGTCGGCATTCGGATCTATCTCTCGGTCGGGGCCGGCGCCGAGCCGGCGTCGGACTTCGTCATCGAGTCGCTGCAGGCGGCCCGCGATGACAAGACCCACCAACCCCTCGTGCGGGCAATGGTCCGCAACACGGGCGGTCGCGCCCTCGACATGCTCGGCAATCTGCAACTGAAGGACGGTCCGGGAGGCATCACCGCGGGACCGTTCCAAGTTGAGAAGGGCACGACGCTCGGCATCGGTCAGCGCGCACCGGTGACCGTGTTCCTGGATCCGCACATTCCCGCCGGCCCGTGGAACGCCGTCATCGACCTGAAGTCGGGCGAGATCGAGCACTCGGCCCAGGCCCACATCACGTTCCCGGCGAACGGCGCGGCCAAGCCGGTGAAGGCCGAGTCGCTGGCCGCCAAGGCAAAGATCTTCCTGCCGATCCTCGGCATCGTGCTCGCCTTGATCGTTGGTCTGATCTTCGCCGTGCGTCGCCGGCGCAAGGACGAGTACGCCCAGGTCAAGGCTGACCTCAAGCGCTTCGAGGAGTTCGTCAAGGCGCAGGAGGGCGGTCTCGCCGTCGGCACGACGATGCCGGACGATCCGGTCGGCGCCATCCGGGCCGCCATCAAGCAGGCCCAGCGCGCCGGTGACGACAAGACGGCCGCCAAGCTCGAGTCCCGGCTCGAGGCGCTGCTCGACCGCCAGGCTGCCATCCCGCGGCCCGCGCTCGACGACGTCCTGCCGGCGAAGAGCAACACCAAGGTCTGGCCTCGCGAAGAGCTCGCGAAGCCGAAGGAGCAGGAGGTGGCGCCGCCACCGCCACCGCCAGCGCCATCTTCTGCTCCGACTTCTCCGCTGCCCGCGGCGGCGGCGCCGTCCCCACAGCCGGTGCCCGTCGCCGCGGCAGCGCCGGAGCCCAACGGCAACGGCAATGGCAACGGCCATCAGCGTGAGGACGAAGCGTCGCTCGTCGCCATCCTTCGGATGCTGGAGTCGGCACCGCCGGGCGGCCAGCGCTTCGCGCTCATCAAGGCGGCCCGTCTGCACGGACGGGAAGCCATCGAATCCCACACCCAGGAGCTGGCGGCGCTGCCCGAGGACGTGCGTGTCCGGCTGCTGCGGGCAGCGCCGGCCCAGCCGGAGGCGGCGTCGACGGCGCCCAGCGAGATCGCCTGACCAAGGCAACGGAGGGGGCGGGTTGGGAGCGCCCCGCCCCCTCCGGTTATCTCAGTTCTGGGTCGGGTCCTCGGGGTAGGCGGCGAACATCGCTAGGCGGCCGGGTTGGCGGCGCAGGACGCGCTCCCACAGTGAATCGGGATCGGGGTTGAGGACGTCGTCCTCGAGAGCGTCGACGACGAACCAGGCACCGGCTTCGATCTCGTCCTCCAGCTGGCCTCTCGTCCAGCCCGAATAGCCGGCGAACAGCCGGACCTCGTCGACCGCCGAGGCGAGGAGATCGGTGTCCTGGCTGAGGTCGAGGGCGCCGATGGCGCCGACAACGGGTACCCAACCTTCGGCGTCCGCCTGCGACACGCGCGCCAGGCAGATGGCGGCTTCAGGGCTCACGGGGCCGCCCACGAACACGACCGGCGGCGACGCCGCCAACCTGGCCCACTCCGGCAGCGCCCCCTCGACGTCGGTGGTGCTCGGCCGGTTGAGGACGACACCGAACGCGCCCTCGGCTTGGTCGTGCTCGATGATCAGCACCACGCTGCGGTCGAAGATGCCGTCACCGAGCGCGGGTGTGGCGACGAGCAGCCGGCCCTTGATTGACGTTCCGATCACCACTCGCATCATCGCTCACGGTGACGGAGGAAGCGGTTACCAGCGGTGACCTTCGGCGAGCAGGTCGTCGAATTCGGCCGGGCTGAGGGGCTTGGCGAAGTGGTACCCCTGGGCGAACGGGCAACCGAGCACGCGGAGAGCGCCGAGTTGGGCGGCCGTCTCGACGCCCTCGGCGACGACCTCGACGCGCAACCCGCGGGCCATGGCGAGCATGCCGGAGATGATGGCGGCATCGTCGCCGTCGTTGCCGAGGCCCGAGACGAAGGCGCGGTCAACTTTGAGGACGTCGATCGGGAAGCGCTTCAGGTAGCTCAGCGACGAGTACCCGGTGCCGAAGTCGTCGATGGCCAGGCGAACGCCGAGCGCCTTCAGCCCGAGCAGGTTCTCGAGGGCGCTGTCGGTGTCCTCCATGAGCACGCTTTCGGTGATCTCGAGGGTGAGGGAGTCGGGCTCCAAGCGGTTGACGGCAAGAACCTTCACGAGCGTGTCGAGGAGGTCGGGCGTGAGCTGACGAGCCGACAGGTTGACCGACATCGTCATCGGCTTGCGAGGAAAGGCGTCCTTCCACTCCCGCAGCTGTGCGCACGCGTCGGTCAGCACCCACGTCCCGATCGGCACGATGAGGCCGGTGTCCTCGGCGAGGGCGATGAAGTCGGCCGGCGGGATGGTCTCCTGACCCGGCGGCTGCCACCGGATCAGCGCCTCGGCGCTCACGACGTTCCCCATCTCGAGGTCGACAACCGGCTGGAACACCAGCGCGAACTCGCGGTGATCCACCGCGGCGCGTAGGGCCTTCTCCGCCGCCAGCCTCGTCTCGGCGCGCGTACGCAGGTCGGGAAGGAAGAGCTCGACGCGGCCGCGGCCTCGCTCCTTGGCGAGATACATGGCGGCGTCGGCATCTGACAGCAGTGCTTCGGTGGTGTCGCCATCGCGACCGAGGGCGACGCCGACGCTCGCGCTGGTGAAGATCTCGGTTCGTGCGACTCGGTACCCGCCCGAGACGATCGCCGCCACGCGCTCGGCCAATACGCGCGCGTGGCCGGCACTGTGCACCCCCTCGCAGATGACGACGAACTCATCACCACCGAGCCGGGCGACCGTGTCGCCGGGACGAAGGGACTCGGCGAGACGGCGGGCGACCTCGATCAGCAGCTCGTCGCCGGTCTGATGGCCCAACGTGTCGTTGACGAGCTTGAAGCGGTCGAGGTCGAGCATGAGAACGGCGACCAGGCCGTGGTCGTCGCGCGCGGTGCGGGCGAGCGCCTGCGACAGGCGGTCGAGCATCAGGTTCCGGTTGGGCAGCTCGGTCAGGACGTCGTGGAGCGCCCGGTGGGTCATGGTCGCCTCAGCGCGCTTGCGCTCCGAGATGTCTCGGGCGATGCCCTCGACGGCCATGAGATGCTCGCCGGCGAGCACCGGCGTCAGCCGTTGCTCGATCCATGTGACCGAACCGTCCTTGCGCTCGACGCGAACATCTCGTGGTTCGGTGAGCCGGGGGTCGTGACCGAAGTCGTTCATGTCGGCGAGGTACTCCTCGCCGACGATGGCGATGACCAGCGTCGGGTCCTGGTAGAGCTCCTCGGGGGTGTAGCCGAACATCGCCGTGGAGGCGGGGCTGACGTAGTCGAAGCCTGGATCCGGCTGCACGCGGTAACGGAAGATGCAGTCCGGGGCGTTCTCGGCCAGGAGGCGGAACGAGTCCGCGCTGCCCCAAGCTGGGCGCTCCTGTAGTCCGTCGGGCATACCAAGTCCCCTTCCAACGGACTATCGGCGCGTTTTCCCCTTGCTTTGACCCCTACTCCCGCGGCCGGCCCCTGACCGCTCGATTGCCAGCTCGCTGGTGCCGAGGTAGGAGGACACGACCTCGGGGTCCTCGAGCACGTCCGCCGGCCGGCCACGGGCGATCACCCGGCCCAAATGCATACAAATCAGCTCGTCGGCGATCGCCGTCACCATCGGTATGTCGTGCTCGATCACGGCCAGGCTGGCACCCGTCGTGTCCCGGAGCTGCAAGAGCAGGTCGGCGAGCGCTTCGGTCTCGCGTTGGGCGATTCCCGAGGAGGGCTCGTCGAGGAGCAACACCCGTGGCTCATGGCCGATGGCGCAGGCCAGCTCCACGATGCGGCGGGTGCCGGTCGACAGCTCGGAGACGAAGGCGTCGCGGTAGCGCTGTAGTCCCATCGTGTCGAGCAGCTCCTCGACGCGGTCGGCGACCTCGTGCTCGGACTCGACGACGGCGCCGACTCGGAAGGCGCACGCCGTCGGCTCCCGCACGTCGACGTGGCGCTCGAGGGCGGTGGCGATGGTCTCGGTGACCGTCATCGACGGGAACAGCCGGGCGTCCTGGAACGATCGGCCAAGGCCGCGCTCGGCGCGGCCGGGCGCCCCGAGCTCGGTGACGTCGCGGCCGTCGATCAGCACGTGTCCCGTGTCGGCGGCCAAGAGCCCGGAGCAGAGGTCGAACAGCGTGGTCTTGCCGGCGCCGTTGGACCCGATGATGCCGAGTATCTGTCCTTCCTCGACGCGAAGGTCGACGTTGTCGACGGCAACGACACCCGCGAAGCGACGACCGAGGTCGCGCACCTCGAGAACGGGATGCCCATTGGTCGACGCAGACGCTCGGCGCTTCCCGTTGCGCGTGCCGGCGGGCGACTTCGCCTCGGCCTGCGACAGAAACACGGCGCGCAGCAGATCGGGGCGCTCGGCGAGCTCAGCGGTCGGGCCGCTGAAGCGCACCTGCCCCTTCTCCATGAATTCGGCGCGCGTCGCGATGCCGGTCGCCACGTTCACCGACTGCTCGACGACGACGATCGACGTGCCGTCGGCGTTGATCTGACGGACGACGTCGATCAGCGTCCCGACGACGGTCGGCGCCAGACCTAGCGACAGCTCGTCGATCAGCAGCAGACGGGGCCGGCACAGCAGGGCCTGGGCGAGGGTCAGCATCTGCTGCTCGCCGCCCGACAGATTCGATGCGTTGGTGTCGAGGCGTCGCTCGAGGGCCGGGAAGAGCTCGAAGATCCTGGCCCGCGTCTGCTCGATGAAGGCGGTGTCGCCCTTGGTCAGCCACGCGGCCATCCGCAGGTTCTCGTCGACAGTCAGGGAGCCGAACACACCGCGGCCACCGGGCACGGTGACCATCCCCCGCTTCACGCGTTCGACGGGGTCGAGGTCGGTGATGTCCTCGTCCTCGAAGCGCACGCGGCCCTTCTGGGGACGGAGCAGGCCGGCGACGACGCGCAGGACCGTCGACTTGCCGGCACCGTTGGTGCCGAGCAATGCCAGCATCTCGCCCTGCTGCACCTGCAGGTGCACCCCGAACAGGACCTGGATCTGTCCGTAGGAGGCGTCGATGTCGTCGCACGACACGATGAGGGGACCGGTCGGGCGCTCCTCGATGATCTCGGGCGGCGCCGTCGACGTGCCGATCTCCGCGGCCGTTCCTTCGTCCTGTTCCGCCTGCTCGAACACGGGGTGTTCGGCCAGGCTGGGCACGCTCAGACCACGGCGCGCCGCGAAGAGGCGGAGCAGGCGGTCACGCAGTGAGTACATGACCTCGCCGAGGCCCCCGGGCAGCAACATGAGCAGCACGAGCAGCCCGCCACCGGTGGCGAGGAGGCGCGCCGCGCCGGTGAGGGAGTACTGGACGAGCTCGACGTAGGCGGCGCCGAGAACGGCGCCGGGGAGCGAGCCGAGGCCACCGACGACGGCCGCGGTGAACACCTCGATGCTGAGGAGGGGATCGAAGCCCGAGAAGGGGATGCCGCGCAGCGAGACCGCGAAGAAGGCGCCCGCGAATCCGGCCAGGGCGCCCGAGAAGGCGAACGCCGTCAGCTTGGCCCGCACCGGGCTGATGGCGAAGGCAGCTGCGCCCCGCTCGTTGTCGCGCACCGCCACCACGGCGCGTCCAGCCCGGCTGCGCCGGAAGTTCCGCGCCAACGCGAGGGTGATGACGAGGCCGCCGAGGCACGCGAAGTAGAAGGTGCGGGGGTCGGCCAGGTTGAAGCGCTCGAGCAGGATCGGCCGTTGGAACTGCGACGGGTCCGGGTCGAGCGTCGGGAAGTAGCGACTGTTCAGCACGTACGTCGACACCGGCACCGCGAATGCCAGCGTTGCGACGGCGAGGAACAGCCCCTGGATCCGGAGTGCGGGGAAGCCGACGAGTACGGCGACGATGGCACCGACGACGGTCGCCGCCAGGGCGGCGAGGAAGAAGTCGGCGCCGGCGTGAACGAGGAGGCTGGCGGTGACCGCGGCGCCCAGTCCGACGAAGGCGAACTGGCCCAGGCTGATCTGCCCCGCCCAGCCGGTCAGGACGATCAGGGACACGGCGATCATGCCGTACAAGGCGATGTCCGTGAGCACGATTACGCGCGCGGACGGCAGGGCGAGAGGAACGAGCACGACGAGCGCGCCGATCGCGGCCAGGAGGCAGGTGCGGCCCCACCGAACCTCGGGAAGGTTGCGAAGGGCGGCGGGGATCGGGCGGACCTCGCGCACGGCGACGTAGCCGCCGAGCCCGGCGTCGTCAACGCGCGACACGCGTCCGCGCTGCAGGAGCAGGGCGGCCAGGAGGATGACGAAGAGGCCGACGTCGACCGTCGACGAGTTCGGGTAGTTCCAGAACACGGCCTGCTGGAAGACGCCGATGCCGAGCCCGGCGGCCACGGCCACCGGAAGGCTTTCCATGCGGGCGATGACGGCCGCGGCCAGAGGCGCCAGCAGGAACACTGGCCCCCCGACGATGCCGAGGTCGACGCCGATGATGGGCACGGCGAGGATCGACGCGATGCCGGAGAGCCCGGCGGCGATCATCCACGTGATCAGCGACAGACGGCGCACCGGGATGCCGAGCAGCAGGGCGCGCTCGTTGGAATCGGCGGCCGCCCGAACGGCGATGCCGATGTCGCTGTGGGAGAAAAACCAGGCCAGTGCGACGAGCAGAAGCGGTACCGCGACCATGACCAGCACGTGGTCGCCCTTGAACACGATCGGACCCACGTCGAAGCGGGCGCTGAACGGCGTCTTGAACCGTTGAAGCCCCGCCAGGTTGCTGCTGACCAAGGTGGGAAGGCGGATCTCGGCGGCACCGAGGATCTGCAACACGCCGATGGTGGCGACGGTGAGGATGAGACGCGGAGCGTTGAAGAAGCGGCGGACGACGACGACGTCGATGAGCGCGCCGGTGCCGATGGCGACGGCGATGCCGACGGGAACGGCGAGGAAGTAGCTCTGGTGCCAGCCCCGCACCATGACCTGGGCGACAGTCGCGGCCAGTCCACCGATCTCGACCTGGGCGAAGTTGATGATGCGACTCGACCGGTAGATCAGCACGAGGCCCATGGCGGTGAGCGACGTCAACCCACCGAGGACCAGCCCCAACACGACCACACCGAAGGGCAGACCCGAAGGGAGCAGCGCCCCGGCGACGATCCACGTGAGGAGGGCGGCGGCCGCGACCGCCCCCACGCGCCTACTGTCGCTCATTGGCCGAAGCAGTGGGCCTGGGTGTGGGGGGTGCCAAACGCGGAAGGGTCGTCGAAGGGGAAGTACTTGCCGCCCTCACACGGCACCCAGGCCCCCTTCACGCCGTCGAAGTCGGCCGGGCGATTGGGGTCCCAGTAGGCCAAGACGGCGTCACTCTGCGGGTCGTAGGCCTGCGGCCCTCCGTTCCAGGTACCCCATTCACCGAGCCCCGACTTCGGCATCGAGAACACGCCCTCCTGGAAGGTGGCCGGGTTCAGGTTCGGGCCCGCGTTCTGGAGCGCCGAGAACAGGTAGACCGCGTTCTGGTAGGCGAGGTCGAAGTACTTCTCTGCCGGCTCGGCGTTGGGCCGGGCCATCTTGAAGACCTTGTATGACTCCCGCTGGCCCCTCGGCGGGAACAGGATCGGTGGAGCAGTCAGGGCGTGGTTCCACTCGTTCTGCGATGTCTCTCGCGCTTGTGGGTCGTAGAACGAGGTCACGAACCACTCGGGGTGGTACGCCTGGCCGTCGGCGGCCTGGCTGAAGGTGATCTCGATCAACGGGTCGCAAGCACAGATCACGGTTGTCACGCCGGCCGCCTTCATCTGGGCCGCCAGGCTGGCGCCCTCCTGGGCGAACTGGCTCACGTCGATGGCGTACGACGCCCGCTTGGCCATCGTCACCCCGCACGTCTTCTGCATCGTCTGCTGGAACACGTCGGCGGCCTTTTGGTACTCGGGCCCGTTCGGCGCGACCAGCCCGAACTTGCGCGTCTGATTCTTGTAGATGGCGTCGCCCGCGAAGATGGCAGGCAAGCCGGCAGCCCGCTGGCACAGCGCGAGGCCGCCGACGGTCGCGGCCTTCGTGTTGTTGGCGATGAACGAGTACTCCCACGGGGCGTGGGACTGGAACCAGCCGAAGCTGACACCGATGGCGCCGATGCCGATGACGCGCTCATTCGCCAGCGCTTCCTCGTAGGGGATGGTGGCGGCCAGGCTTGGGCTCTGGCTGATGTCGGCGAAGGCGCCGAGGTCCTTGGCCTTGGCCGCGTCGGCCTGGGCCCCGGCCAGTTGACGACCCTGGTCCTCCTCGAGGTTGTCGCCCTGGGGCTGGTAGTCCTTCACGACCACGCGCCGCCCGTACAGCTCATAGGTGCGGTTGAACAGGTCCACGTAGGCGCGCAGGTCGGAGAGGTACTGATCGTCGCTGCCGGGCGCCGCGCTCCCCGCGATCGAGAACGCCGCCTTCTCCTCCGTCGAGTTCGTGCGTCGGAACGTGACGGTGACTGTGTCGGCCGTGACGCCCTGTGTCGAAGGCGAGGTGTTGCCGCCGTTGTTACCGCTGTAGGTCGGGACGCAGAGCGGTGCGTACACAGACCACGGAACCTGGCGCACGCCGGGCCCGCACTGCACGCCGCTGCGCGTGACACCCGCCGAGCCCGCGGCGGCCGGCGCGGTGATTCCCTTCGGCACGGCCGCCGCCCGCTGCTGCGCGCCGCCCGCACTGCCGGCGGGCCCGCCGACCGGTCCGCCCGCGGCGCCGGCGACCGTCGTGCCCGTGTCGCCGCCCGCGATGCCGCTTGACCCGACACTGCCGCCGGACCCGGTCGCCACGTTGGTCGCCTTCTGGGGCGACACGCTCGGCACGAGGATGACGACCAAGAGCAAGACGAGCAGGCCGATCAACAACGGTGAGTATCGCCGTGCAACCTTCGCGATGTAGCGGCGCACGGCGGCCTCAACGTCTGCTTGCGAGCTGCCTGAGAGCTCGAGCTTGTCGCTCACGGCCTGAGTTTGGACGGGTTTGCGGCGTGCCCGCAACGGCTACAGCGTTGACATGCGCGATTGAAAATGGCCCCAACGGGCCATAGCGCGGCCCCGGCCGGGCCCCCAGGATTGCTCCATGGGAGGCAAGAGCCGCGGGAGAGTGCGCGTCCTTCTGGTCGACGACCTCCCCGACATCCGCCTCGTGATGCGGCTGCTCTTGGAGGCCGACGGGCGTGCCGAAGTCGTCGGCGAAGCGGCCGATGGCGCCGAGGCCGTTCGCCTGGCGGCTGAACTTCATCCGGACGCGGTCGTCCTCGACCTGCGCATGCCGGGCCTGGACGGCGTGTCCGCCCTGCCGCTGATCCGCGACGCGTCGCCGGGGACGGTCGTCGTCGCTCTGTCCGCCTTGCCGGTCGGACCCATGACCGACCGGGCCGTGGACCTGGGCGCGACCTACGTGCGCAAACCTGACCTGCGGCGCGTCGTGAATCTGGTCGGCTCGTTGGCCAGCGCCTAACGCGAGGCGCGAACCGCTCACTACCCTCATTCCGTGAACGAGCCCGTAGGGCGAGTGAACGATAAGCAGAGCACAGGCGCCCGCCGCGTAGCGGCAGGGCGCCGGCACCCTGGCGATCTCGTGCGTCTGGTCGTAGCACTGGCGCTGCTCGCCCTGATGGCGCTGTTCGCGCGGTCGGGCAACGTCAGCGCTTCGGAGGCCGACGCCTTCCGCCTGTTCAACGACCTGCCCCGAATCTTCACCGGCATCGCGCTGCCGATGCTCGTGATCGGCTCGCCGGTCGCTATTGGCGGTGTGGCGATCGCCGCCCTCTTCCAGCGCCGTTGGCGTCTGGCGATCGAACTCGTTGTCGCCGGCGGCGCGGGGTACGGCGTAGCGCGGCTCTTGCAGCACGTGATCGCTCGGCCGGGGCCTGCGGCCCACATCCTCCAGTTCCACCACGTCGCGCAGTTGGTCGTCAGCGACCGCGTGACGCTGGGGACGGGTTTCCCCTCAGCCGCTCTGGCGGTGAGTGCGGCGCTGGCGACCGCGGCCGGACCGCATGTGCGCCGGCCGGTTGGGCGTACCGCCTGGGGGTTGGTGGTCGGTGTGGCGCTGGCGCGCATGTACGCCGGGCTCGACCTGCCGCTCGACGTTGTCGCCGGGGTGGCCGTGGGCTGGGGCGTCGGCGCGGCGCTGAACCTTGTGCTCGGGGCGCCGAGCGGTCACCCGTCCCGGGCCCAGGTGCACGACGCCCTGGCTGACGCCGGCATCGAGGTCGTGAGCCTCGTCCCCTCGGGCATGGGCGGCCGGAGCTACGCGCGGTTCCTGGCGAAGACCGACGCCGGCGAGGAGCTCTTCGTCAAGGTGCTGGGCAGCGAGGAACGCAGCGCCGACCTCTTGATGCGCGTGTGGCGATTTGTCGCCTTCCGTGGCGTGCAGGACGAGCTCGCGTTCGTCTCGCGTAAACGTTCGGCCGAGCACGAAGCGTTGCTGGCAATCACCGCCGCTCAGGCCGGCGTGCGAGTGCCACATATCCGTCTGGCGGCGCGCGGCCGGCGGGGCGAAGTGTTCCTCGTCGAGGAGCGCGTGCGCGGTCACACGCTTGACGACATTCCGGTCGAGAGCATCGACGACAAGGTCCTCGAGCGGGTGTGGGAGCAGGTCGCGTGCCTCCACGCGGCGCGCATCGCGCACCGCGACTTGCGTCGCCACAACGTCCTCGTCGATGAGGCCGGTGAGCCGTGGCTGCTCGACTTCAACCTGGCCGAGGCGGCGAGCTCGCCGCGCCGTCTCCATCGCGACGTGTGCGAGCTTCTCGTGTCGCTCACCGCTGTGGTGGGTCCTCAGCGGGCCGCGGACAGTGCGATCGAGGCGCTCGGCTCCGACGAGGTGCTGGCGGCCATGCCGATGCTGCAGCCGCTCGCCATCTCGGGCCGCACGTTGTCGGAGCTCCCCGGACGCCAGGGCGTGATTGCCGAGCTCCGTAACCGAGTCGCCGACCGGCTCGACATCGAACACGAGCCGCTCGCCCAGATCACGCGCGTGCGGCCGCGCACGCTCATCGCCCTGGCTGCCTTTGGCTTCGCCGTCCAGCTGCTGCTTCCCCAGGTCGGGGAGTTCAGTCAGACCGTCGACGCCGTCACCAGCGCCCACTGGGCGTGGATGCTGGCCGCCGCAGCTGCGGCTGCCGCCACGTTCGTCGCCGCGGGACTTGCGCAGCGCGGGGCGGTCGCGAAGCGGCTGCCGCTGTACCCGATGACGATCGTGCAGGTGGCCTGCTCGTTCGTGAACCGGGTGACGCCGGCGGGTACGGGCGGCCTGGGCCTCAACGAACGCCACCTCGAGAAGTCGGGCCTGTCGCGTACCGCATCGCTCTCGGCGATCGGACTTAACGCGCTGGCAGGCGCCGTCGTCCACGCCCTGGGGGTGGCCATCGCCATTGCCGCGCTGGGCCAGTCGGGGATCGGTGGCACACCGCTACCGCGCGGGTGGGGCGTCCTCGTGGCCGTCACCGTCGGGTTCGCAATCGCAGGGATCGTCTTGCTGTCGCCGCTACGGCGGCGCATCGCCGGCCCCGCCCGGCGGGCGGCGTCGGACCTGGTGCACGTTCTGCGCAAGCCGGTGCAGGCCGTCCAGCTGTTCAGCGGCAACATCGGCGTCACCCTCGGGAACGCATTGGCCCTCGCCGCCTGTCTGGCGGCCTTCCACGCCAACGCCGATCTGCTCAAGGTCATCGTCGTCTATCTCGGCGGATCGGCAGTCGCGTCAGTCAGCCCGACGCCCGGAGCGCTCGGTGCCGTGGAGGCGGCGCTCGTGGCCGGACTCACCGGCGTTGGTGTGGCCGCCGGCCCTGCGGTCGCGGGCGTGCTCAGTTTCCGACTCGTCACGTTCTGGTTGCCGACATTGCCGGGCTTCTTCGCGTTCCGGGTGGTCCGCCGGAACCAGTGGGCCTGATGCACTTCACCGTCGACCAGCCGATCGCAGCACCGCTGGACAGCGTCGCAAAGGCCTTCGTCGACCCCGCCTTCTACGAGGCCCTCGGGGCGATGCCCAACATCGGCGACCCCGAGATCCTCGAGCGCACCGAGCGCGACTCCAAGGTCGTTCTTCGGGTGCGGTACGCGTTCACGGGCGACCTTGCCGCGCCCGCCCGGCGAGTTCTCGACCCCGCCAAGCTCACGTGGATTGTGGAGTCGACGGTCGATCAGAAGACGGCAGCGACGACGTTCCGGATGTTGCCCGACCATTACGCAAACCGCCTCGAGTGCCTCGGCTCCTACACGCTGGCCGCCACCGCTCCGGACGCGACTATGCAGCACATGGAGGGTGAGCTTCGGGTCAACTATCCGGTGGTGGGCCGGCTGGCTGAACGAGGAATCGTCCTCGGTCTCAAGGAGCACATCGCCGAGGAGGCGCGCGTCGTCGAGGAGTGGGTGAAAGCGACGTGAGCCTCTCGCCGCCACGGTTCCTGGTGCGGCGGCGCCTGATCGCCATCGCCGTCGCCCTCCCCGTGGTGGAGACGCTGATCCTGTGGCTGGTCGGCATGGAGTCGGCGTTGGGCATTGCGCCGCAGGCGTCGGCGCCGGCTCCCTTCGATGTCTTCCACGACCTTCGTTGGCTGCTCGTGTACCACCGCTCGTGGATCGGTCTCGTGCTCGAAGCCGCCGCATTCGTGGTGTTTCGCACGTTGGTGACGACGCTGATGGTGCGCGCCGCGTGGCCCGAGGGCGAGAAGTTGCCACCGTTGCGGCGCACCGTGACCGGCAGCGCGGGATTCGTCGTGGTGGCAGCCCTGCTGCTGTCGCCGTGGGTGGCACTGCTGTTCGGGATGGCCGTCGTCTCGATCTCGTGGTTGTTCTTCGTCGCCCTCCCCGGTGCGTTGGCGGTGATGGCGCTCGTACACCACGGCGCAATCGAGCGCGGCTGGTGGCGTCACATGCCGCCGCTCCGCACGGTCGGCTGGGTGGGGCTGTCATTCCTCGTGCTCAGCGTCGACGGCGCGCTCCTTTCGGTGACCCCTCCGCTGTTCCGCCTGCCCATCGCAGCCGTGGCCGGCCTGTTCAACGCGTGGGCGTGGTTCGGCATCGTGCACGCGGTGGCCGGGCGGCCAACGCCCCGCTTCATCCCTGCACCGGCGGGGCTGGTTGCGGTGGTCGTCGTCGTGGTCGGCGGCGCGGCGATCGGATTCGAGACCGTCACCAGCCGCGCCCAGCTCAACCATGCCGCCCACGCCGTGAGCGTTCGCAGGCCCGAGAGCGGGAAGCCGGTGCTGATCGTCTCCGGCTTCGGCACCCATTGGAGCGGTGACGAGACCCGGCGCCTCCCGGGCGCGTTCGACGAACGCCGATTCTCCTATCGCGGCGTCGGCGCCGACGGCCTGCCGCTCTGGTACGAGGAGAACGACACCCACCGCTCGCTGGTCGACCTGGTTCGCGCCATGGGTGCTCAGGTCAACGCCTTTCACCAACAGACCGGGCGGACGGTCAGCATCGTGGCCGAGAGCGAGGGATCGTTGGTGGCCAAGACATACCTGGCGGCCACGCCGACCGCACCCGTCGACGAGCTGGTCATGCTCAGCCCCCTCGTGCGACCGGCCCGCGTCTATTACCCGCCGAACGGCCACGAGGGATGGGGCGTCGCGGCCGGCGTGGAGTTGAAGGGCCTGACCGCAGGCCTGAAGGTGATCTCGCCGATCGACCTGACGCCCGACACACCGCTGCTTCGGTCGATCGCCGACAACGCGCCCGCGGTGCGCGACCTGCTCACGTGTCCGTTGCCCGGCGTCGAGCAGCTGGCGCTGTTCCCGCTTGCCGACGCCGTGGCCTCGCCGCATCCGACGGCGGTCGGGATTCCGGCCTCCGTCGTGCCCGCCTTCCACGGCGGCCTGCTCAGCAGCGGCGCCGTGCACAAGACGATCGCCCTCCGTCTCGACGGCCACAAGCTGCCCTCCTATGACATCTGGTCGTCGGTCGAGCGCGTCGTCCGCGTGTCGTCGTCGGCCTGGCAGGTGCCGCCGCTGCCCCTCAGCCTCAATCCGGCGTGGGGCCATCCGAGTGGTGACACGCCGAGTTGCGCATCGATGGCTGCGACGTTGCAGCAGTGGGTGGACGCTCCTACGCCTGGGTAAATACGGCGTATGGCTCGCGCGATCTGGTCAGGCTCGATCAGCTTCGGGCTCGTGAACGTGCCCGTGAAGCTGTACTCCGCTGTCCATCAGCAGGACATCCACTTCAGCCAGTTCGACAAGAACGGCAACCACATCAAGTACAAGCGCGTCTCGGAGAAGACCGGCAAGGAAGTCGACTACGGCGACATCGTCAAGGGCTATGAGGTCAAGAAGGGCCAGTGGGTGATGGTGGACCCTGACGAGCTGGCGGAGTACAAGCCGGAAGCCACCAAGACCGTCGAGATCTCGGACTTCGTGGCGCTCGAGGAGATCGACCCGATCTACTACGAGACCACCTACTACCTGGCGCCTGACGGCAAGGCGGCCGCCAAGCCCTACAACCTCCTGCTCGAGGCCATGGAGAAGCAGGACAAGGTCGCCATCGGCAAGGTCGTGCTCCGCACCAAGCAGTACCTGGCCGCCATCCGGCCCTTGGACGGTGTGTTGGCGCTGTCGACGATGCTGTTCGCCGACGAGGTCGTGTCGACGAAGGAGGTCCAGAACGGCGCGTCGGGCAAGGACGCTTCGGTCTCCAAGCGCGAGGTCGACATGGCCGCCCAGATCATCGACTCGCTGACCTCGGAGTGGGACCCGTCCCGCTACCACGACACCTACCGCCAGGAGGTGCTCAAGCTCCTCAAGAAGAAGGCGGAGGGCAAGGAGATCGTCGTCGAGGAGCCCGAGGAGAGCGAGGGTGGCGAGGTACTGGATCTGATGGCCGCGCTCGAGGCGAGCCTCAAGCAAGCCAAGGGTTCGAAGAAGACGTCACCGCGGGCCAAGCAGTCGACGAAGAAGAAGTCGACGTCGAGCCGATCGCGAGCGAAGAAGAGCGCATAGCCGAGACGTTCCTCGGGGACTGCGGTCAGCCGACGACGTTGACCGTCACCTGGAAGTGCACGATGTGGTCGGGCACCATGCACCGCGGCATTGCCGTCTCACAGGGCAGCGGGTGCGAGCGCCCGTCGGCACTGACAATCGCCTGACCGTCGCCGGCGGCCACGAACACGGCCTGGGCACTGCCATCGCTGTTCGTCGAACCGCTCGTGCGCGTGGCGACAGCCGCGTTCGACGTGTCCGGCTCCGTCCACACGTTGTCGTTCGAGAGCTGGACCTCGAGGTGCTGGCCCCGGACGACCGTGTAGCTCTTCCCATTGTCGGCTTCGTTTACGACGACGGTGCCGGGGGACGGGGGCCCGGGTCCGACCGCCGGCGCCGTCGTCGGGGTCGTTCTCGGAGGTGTGGTTGGGGTCGGGCCGGTAGGCGTGCCCGTGGCCGTGCTTCCCTTGATCGTCGACGCCGGCGGCCCCGGCGGGACGTCGGACGTCGTTGAAGTCGAGGTGTCGGCGCCGGGCACGCCGGCGACCGGTTGGTCGTTGGCGATCGACGTCGACGAATGGCCGGCGACCGCGACCGTCGACCCGGGCTGGCGGAGGTGGGCGAAAGCGAGCAGCCCGGCGATCACGACGACAGCGCCGGCGGCGGCGGCACCGGTCATCAGCTGTCGTTGGCGCCGACGGCGGCGCACGAGGAACTCGGCGTGGGCGGCGGCGGGGTCCGGCGTGCTCGTCGCTTCGGCCCGCAGGGCGTGGGAGATGCGGTCGTCCAGGGGATCGTTCATCGGTCGACTCCTTGCAGGGCGTCCGCGAGCGAAGCGCGGGCCTTGGAGAGCTGTGACTTGACCGTGCCGAGCGAACAGCCGAGGGCATCGGCGATCTCCGCCTCGGGCAGGTCCTGGTAGTAGCGGAGGACGACGGCGGCGCGCTGACGGTGCGGGAGCGCGCGGACGGCGTCCAGCACGACCCTCGCGTCATCGACGTCTGTCGAGAACGACGTCGTCATCGGATCCGACCTCGGCGAGCGCTCTTCGATGTGGCGCCGCCGGACGCGGCTACGCGAGAGATTGACGACGGCGCGCCGGAGGTAGGCGTCGGCCCGGTCCAGGTCGCGGATGCGGCGCCAGCCGGCGAAGGTACGGACGAAGGCGTCCATCACCAGCTCCTCCGCCTGCGCTTCGTCGCCAACAATGAGGTACGCCAGCCGACAGAGGCCGCCGTAGTGCTCGTCGAACAGTCCTCGGATGCGTTCGTCGCGGTCGTCAGTAGCCACGGCAGGGGCGGCGGACGACGGCGCGGTGATGGCCACACCCTTCCCAGACGCACGAAGGGCCGGGAAGGTTGCCCGTCAGAGCACCAGTTCTGCCATCGTGCGCAGGAGCTGGGGATCGCCGGCGACGATCATCGTGGTGACGATCGATTCCTTCCACGCCTCGAGGTCGTCGCGAATCTTTTCTTTGGGGCCGACGAGGTAGACGTCCTCGACCATCGAGGTCGGCACGGCCGCAGCCGCCTCGTCCTTCTTGCCGTCGAGGTAGAGGTCCTGGATCTTGGTCGCCTCGGCCTCGTAGCCCATGCGGGCGAACACGTCGAAGTGGAAGTTCCGGCCGCGGGCGCCCATGCCGCCGACGTAGAGGGCGAGCGTCGGGCGCATGAAGTCGGCGGCCTGCTCGACGTCGTCGTGGATGATCACGGGCACGGTCGCCGCCACTTCGAAGGTGTCGGGCGTGCGGCGGGCGTTCGGACGGCTGAAGCCCTCGTCGAGGGACTTCTG
>JAFAUA010000318.1 GCA_019243595.1 Acidimicrobiia bacterium | reverse complement strand
TGGAGGCGGCGAGCGCCGACCTCCCCGGCTTCAGCGCCGCCGAGCGCACTCGCACCCGGCCCTGAGCCTTCCGCCAGGCCGGACCTTGTCGCGCCGCGCCGAAGCGCGTCTTGACAGAGCGGGAAGTTTGTCTAAATTGAGAAAGTCATCCGTTTTGACTAGATCAGCTGGGAGCTGGGTTTGGGCCGTAGACGGCGTGCCCTCTGGGCCGTCGCGCCTGCGCTGGCGTGCATCGCCATTGCCGGGTGTGGATCCTCGACGCAGATGGCCGCGCCCGTGTGGCGGCGGGCGGCGCCGGCGGTCACCGAGCCCGCGCCGCCGCCCGAGCCTCCGCCCGCGCCCGACACGACGCTTGCGCCGCCGGTCGTCGCGGTCCCCCATGCGACGGCGCGCCGTGTCGCCCTGCGGCGACCCGCCGCCCCCGCACCCGTTCGGCGCCCGGGCGACGACAGCCTGTTCACGATCGAGATTCCACGCATCGGGCTGGCAGCCAAGGTGCACGAGGGTCAGTCGCTCGCCGTGCTGGCCAGAGGCCCCGGCCATCAGGTCGGGAGCGCGATGCCGGGTGAGGTGGGCAACGTCGTCATTCCCGGACACCGGACCGTCGGACCGCGTCCCTTCTACGACATTGACAAGCTCCAGAACGGTGACGAGATCGTGCTCGTCGGCGACGGCCAGTCGTTCACCTATGTGGTGACCGGGACGGCGATCGTGTCGCCCGACGACAGCTGGGTCGGCGCACCCACGAGCGATCCCACAGTCACGATCTACGCCTGCCATCCCAAGGGCAGCGACGCCCAGCGCTACGTCGTGTTCGGCCGTCTCGTCTCGGCCCCGAGCTCCGCCCCGCCGCCGTCCTCTCCGCCACCGGCCCAGCAATCGCGTCCGCCGCCGGGCCAGCAGTCGAGCCCGCCGCCCGAGACCGACAGCTCAGCGCCACCGCCGTCGTGTGGATTCGTGCCATGCGTGCACCGGTAGTGTCGCCGCCGATATGGCGACGCACACCGGCCAGGACATCCGTCTATGGGAGTGGGCCCAGCAGTGGGAGCCCGGGACGCCCGCCCTCACGGTGGAGGACGAGCAGTTCGAAGGGTGCACGTTCATCGGCCCCGGCCTGCTGATGTTCATCGGCGGCGTGCAGTTCTTCAACAACAACGTCGACGGCGACGGTCTCTGGGTCGTCGATACCAACCGCGGCTACCAGGGCGCCATCGCCGTGCGCGACTGCACCTTCGACAACTGCACGTTCGTCAACGTCGGCCTGGCGACCGACGCCGAGTTCATCCGCCAGATCTACGCCACCCAGGCCCAGCCCCAGCTCGGTCAGTAGCGATCCCCGTTTGGTTCCGGCGCATGCCGGGCCGATGTCACAGGTCGGGAAGATTCAGGCCCAGGTTCGGGTACTCGATGCCGCCGTCGACCTCCAGCACCTTGCCGGTCACGAACGACGACGCCGGCGACGCCAGGTAGAGGGCGGCGATGGCGATGTCGTCGACCTCGCCGAGCCGCTTCAGCGGCGTGCGCTCGACCATCTCGGTGCGCAGCTCGTCCATCGTCAGGACGATCTCGAGGGCGGACGTGGCGACCGACCCTACGGCGATGGCGTTGACGCGTATCCGCGGCGCCAGGTCGGCGGCCATGAGCCGCGTCAGGTGCGCGAGGGCGGCCTTGGCTGTGCCGTAGGCCGCAAAGCCCCGATCGCTCATGCGCCCCATGGCCGAGGAGATGTTGACGATCGACCCGCCGTCTCCCTCGAGCATGTGCGGCACGGCTGCCTTGCTCAACGCGAACGCAGTGGTGACGTTGAAGTGAAAGGCGCGCTCGAAGAAGCTCTCGCTCGTGTCGAGGAAGGGCCGCGGTTCGGTGCCCCCGACGTTGTTGACGACAACGTCGACCCGGCCGAATTCGCTCATCGCTGTGTCGACGAGTCCGTTGAGGTTGTCGACGTCGCTGAGATCGCACGGCACGACCGCGGCACGACGTCCGCGTTCGGCGACGCCCGACGCCACCTCGTCGAGCTGTTCCTTGGTGCGGGCAGCGATGACGACGTCGGC
>JAFAUA010000268.1 GCA_019243595.1 Acidimicrobiia bacterium | reverse complement strand
GTTCAGACCGATGCCGATCTCGAGGTCGCCAGCCGCCACATCGGCGATGGCTACTGCCGCAGCGAGCGCCCGATCGGCGTGATCGCTCAGCTTGCGCGGGGCTCCGAAGACCGCGAGCAATCCATCGCCCACGAACTTGTCGACCCTGCCTCCTTCTTGATGGACGATGGGCACGATCCCGCTGAACAGGTGATTCAAAGCAGCGACGACCTCTTGCGCCCGCCGGCCTTCGGCGAAGGCAGTGAAGTCGCGAACGTCGACGAACATCACCGTGACGTCGACCTCTTCGCCCTCGAACCGGGTGCCCTCGCTCACGACGCGCTCGGCAACGGCGGGATCGAGATAGATGCCCAATGCCTCTCGGATGCGCTCGCGTTCGGCCAGCCCGTCGACCATGCGGTTGAAGCCCAGCTGTAGCTGCCCGAGCTGCGTGCCGTCGTAGACAGGGACGGCGGCGTCGAGGTCACCTTCCTGCAACGTCGCAAGCCGCGCCGTACGGCGTCCACCGGGTCGGCCGTCGCCCTCGCCGCCAACCCGACGGCGAGCAGGCCGACGGTGAGGGAAATGGCGCCCAGGACGATCATCGCCACCGCCAGCGTCGCGTGCGTTGCCGTCGCATTGACCAGCTCGGCCGCCCCGATGAGCACCAGGCCAGTCACGGGGACGCCCGTCCCTAGGGCCCACGCCAGCACAGCCCGCGACGCCACGCCCGGCACGGCGAGACGTTCTGGCGCCCCGGCGGCCAGCGCACGGGCCGCCGCAGGTCTCAGAAGACGTTCCGTGAGGAGGTATGCGCAGGCGGCCGTGCTCATCCCAGTCAGCAACACTGCGACCGCGATGCGTTGCGCCAGGATCGCGTCGTAATGCCAGTCGAGGAGGCCGAACACGACTGCGGCGCCCGCCCAGAGCGCGATCTGGACGACGAACAGCCGCACCGGCGCCCGGAGCACGAGCCGGATCTCCGCCGACGTCGCCGGTCGTTCGGCCACAAGCCAATCGCGCAGGCGAAGAAGTCCACGGATGCCGACGGTCATCCCGATGGGGACGGCGACGACGACGTACAGAGCGGCGGTCGCAGCGTTCACGACTCGCACGTGTTGATAGTTGTGAACCGCCGGCAGCGGAATGACGAACGTTCCCATGAGGACGACCACAGCGGCCCCGACGATGTTCGTCACCACGATCGCCAGCGCGATCGCGACCTGCCCGATGCGCCAGAGGGAGCCGCCTGACAGCCCGCTCGCGCCGGGTCGGACGAGTTCGACCGGCGCGTGTCGCAAGTCGCCTATCCAGCGGCGCACCACCGACGAAGGAGCGTACTTAGCCCAGGGCTGACTGGCGGTTGTCGGCCTCGTAGGTGTGGGCGTCGGCGCCGGTGATGCGGGTGACGTAGACCTTCATGAACTCGTCTTCAAAGGGTTGGGCGCGGTGGGCCTCGAAGAGCTCCTGGGACTCCCAGCACTCGAAGAACCTAAAGGTGTTCGGCTCAGCGACGGCCTCGGCCCACCAGTAGTCGATGCAGCCCGCGTCCTGGCGGCTCAGCTCGGTGACGTTCTGCAGTCCCTTGAGGACGTCATCCCTGTCCTCGGGCTTGAACCGCAGCCAACCGCTCACGATGACCACTACACACCTCCAAGTGTTGCCCGCAGCATCGTCACGGCCTGGCCGGCGATCTTGACCCGATCGCCTGCGACACGCACGCGGAACTCGGCGCCTCTCGCCGACAGCTGCCGGGCCTTCATCTCCTGCTTGCCCAGCCGCGATGCCCACACGGGCCCGAGCGTGCAGTGGGCCGAGCCGGTCGCCGGATCCTCGGGGATGCCGACCTTGGGACCGAAGACGCGGTCGGCGTAGTCGAACCCGTCGTCGCCGGGGGCGGTGTAGTAGACGACCCGCGCCGCGGCCTCTGCGAGCTCGGCCATGTCGGGCTTGAACGCGCGCAGCTGGCGCTCACAGGCGAGCTCGCGGATCTCGACCGCCGGATCGTCGGCGGGTGACGCCGGGAAGTCGAGCTCGATCCAGGCGCCCTCGGACTCGGCGCCGAGGACGCCGCTGCGGGTGT
>JAFAUA010000206.1 GCA_019243595.1 Acidimicrobiia bacterium | reverse complement strand
GATGTGTCGGGCGAGGTTGTCGTGGGACGAGGTGAGGCCAGCGGCGTGATCGTCGACGGAGATGCCGTCCGGCACGTCGGTCGCCGTAATGGCGACGTTGGCCCTCCGTCGATGGCACTCACTTCCCAAGTCTTGGTCATCGTGCCTGCGGAGGCAGGATCGTCTGAGACGAAGTCGACCGCTTGGACGACCCTGCTACCGGCCACGCCCTCCACGAAGCGCGCCTCGACGATGTCTCGGTCTGGGGCAGCCTCGCCGGGCGCTTCCGAGGGGTCGTCGTACGTCAGGACGAGGCGGTACGAGCCTCCGGCACGCAGGTCGAACGTCTCATCTTGCGGCGCGGATACCGAGCGCTGTCGCGACAACCTTTTCCAGGGCTCGTGCGTGAGAACGTTGTGTGAGCCGAACGGCGGCATTGGGGAACTTGAGGGCGGCTGAGGTGGACGGAAGGACCGGCGGACGAGAGTTTGATGCCTCTTTTCCCGACCTCTTCCGGCACGCCTATCGGGTTGCTTACCGACTCGTCGGCCCCCAAGAGGCGAACGATCTCGCGCAGGAGGCGCTTGCTCGTGCCTACGGGCACTGGGGCAAAGTGGGCGCCCTCGACGAGCCGGCGGCGTGGGTCAGCCGGGTCACCACGAATCTCGCGTTCGACTTCTGGCGGCGTCGCCGGGTGAGGCGCTACGCCGGTCAAGCCGCCGCATCCATTCCCCCCGTCGACGCCGATCGACTGGACCTCTACAGCGCTCTCGCCGACCTACCCCAACGGCAGCGCCAGGTTGTCGCCATGCGATTCCTCGCCGACCAGTCCGAAGCGGCGACGGCGGCGGCCCTCGGTTGTTCGCTTGGCACCGTCAAGTCGCATGCCGCCCGTGGGCTTGCCGCCCTGCGCGCCCACCTCCCCGTGCCCTCCGAGGACTGAGCCATGTTCGAACGTTTCGATCCACCGCTGATCCCTGATCCTGGGCCGGACAAGCTGGCTGCCGCCAAAGCTCGGTGGGCCGCCCGCCGCCGCCGGATCGTGATGGCCGCATCGGGGACGTCTGCAGTCGTAGTCGCGCTTGTCGCAGTCCTGATCGCGCCGTCGTTCGGCTCGAGACATCATGACCAACACGTCACCAGCACGGGACGGGCGACAACGACGACGACCACGCCTCCTCCTGTGCCCGATAGCGGTCTCGAACCGACGACCACACTCCGGGCGGGGCCGCTGCCCGGCGTCGCAGCCAACTGCACCGCCTCCCCCCCAGACAACTGGAAGCTGAGCATCAGGCCGAGCGCGATCGTCGTTGCCTGCGGGGACGACGGCCAAGGTGCCCAGGACATCACGTGGTCCGCGTGGACCACCGCGAGCGCCCGCGGCGCCGGGACCGTCTGGCAGAACGGCTGCATCCCTGACTGCGCCCGCGGCAAGATCGACCACTACCCGGCGTTGATCACTCTGACCAACGTGCAGACGACGATCTACGGCCCCGCATTCTCCAAGATGACGGTGAGCTACACGGCGGCGACGCCGGCCGGGAAACAGATGGAACAGTTGTCGTTGGAGACGCCTCCGAACCCGAGCCCTCTCTGCATGGCGAGCGATCTCCAAGCCTCGGTCTTCGGCCAGGCCGGAGCGGGTGCCTACAACGAGTTGTACATCAAGCTGACGAACGTCAGCGCGCACGCCTGCCACATGCAGGGATATCCGGGGTTCGAACTGTTGGACGCATCTGGCACTCCGATCCTGAACGCCGCCCACGGGTGCCCAGGCGCCATGTGCCCGTCCAACCACGAATATCAGGCGCTCCCCGCGCGGTCGGGCTCTTCATTCCTGAGCGTGGTCTGGCAAACTCCGACCACGTCAGACCAGGCGTGTAAGCAATCGTCGTCCGTCCTCATCACACCTCCTGACACTTACGACCACCTGGCCATGCCGCTTCAAATCAGTGTCTGCGGCCAGCCGCCGGTGGCGGGGATCGGCACTCTCTCAAGTGCCGTTTGATCCCGGGTGCTCGACGACATGACGTGCCGACGTCCGCGGCGCTCTCCTGTCCGCGAAATGACGCTCCCAACTAGCGGACCTAGGGCGTGGCGATCAGTGTGCCGCGCATGCCGGGGTGGATGGAGCAGTAGAAGGTGTAGGTCTTGCCCGGCGTCAAGCGGTTGGTGCCGTCCACCGTCGCCACCTCGCCGAGCCCGATGAGCTTGCTCCGGAAGAGCGGCTGCCCGTCCGGCCCCAGGTCGACGCCGACCACATCGTGTTGGGGCAGGTCGGCGTTGACGAAGTCCAGCGGCTGGCCGACCCGCACGGCCATGGCGGGCGTCAGGTAGGTCGAGACGTAGGCACCGGGGCCGGCCACGATCGTGGGACCGCCGGGAAGACCGGGCACGCCGCCACCTCCGCCGCCTCCGCCATTTTCGGTGGCGTCGGGGCGGAAGGCGACAATGAACCCGTTGGCCTGGGAGGTGATGCCGGTGGCCGCGTACACGGTGTGGCGCGCCACGCTGACCCCGCCCCAGCTGTTGGTGGAGTTCGTGCCGGTGTTGGCGCCGAGGGCGATGGGCCGGTGGAGCAGGGGAACACCGGTTGAGGTGTCGTACCCGTCGAGGAAGCCTTTGAGGTCGACGGTGTACATGACGCCGTTGGCCACGGCGACCGGCTCGCCGTAATGGGCGCCGTCCCCCGTGGGGGAGGCCCAGCGGATCTGGTGCGACGAGGTGCCGATCGACCAGACGTAGCCCGGCACCGTGACGGGCCCGTACACGGCCTTCCCGTCGTACGCCGTCGACCCCACGATGCCGCCGACCGAGCTCGGCGGGCCCACGACTGTCTGCCACTGGCCCTTCATGGTCGCGGTCTCGACAACGTGATAGACGCCGGCCTTCTGCCCCTCGCCCACCAACTGCTTGCCGTCGGCGCCGCGGAAGAGGTTGGGGGCGGCGCCGAAGTCGAGATCCATGTCGCCGCACGAACCAGCACCCTGGGGGTAGTACGGCGGCGGGTTGCCGGGCGTGTCGAAGCAGGGCGCCCGCTGCATCGCCGTCTCGTAGGTTTCGACGGTGCCCTGGTAGGCGCCGACGATCTCACCGAACGAGGCATGGCTGCGGTCCATGTCGATCTTGAGGATGGCGTCGGCGCGCGGGGACTTGTGCTCGGGCTGGAACGGATTGCCTGTCCCCACGTAGGCCAGGCGCGCCGAGGGGTCGATGGCCGGCGTCGACCACACCGACGCGCCCGCGAACCCGGCCGCCCACTGATCGGTGGGGATCGTCCACGTCTTCTTGAGGAGGGCGCCTGTGGCGGCGTCGAGGAACACGACGCTGCCGTGGAACACGTTGCGCTCGGTTTCGGGGCCCAGCTCTGCGGCGCCACCGGACACGCCGATGGTCACGACACCGTCGAATAGCACGGGGCTGCCGTAGACGTCCGATCCGGCCTGTGTGTCGATGGGAGCGCTGCGCCATCGCAGCACTCCGGTCGCTTCGTCGAGGGCGACGACGTAGGGCCTGCCGCCGGCGGAGACAGCGGCGTAGACGAGGCCGCCGTCGACCGCGACCGTCGAGTTGATCCCACCGGTCGGCACCTTTGCCTTCCAGACGAGCTGACCGGAGTCGGCATTCAGGGCGAACACCCATCCGCGGTTGGACCCGGCGATCACATAGCCGTCGGCGACCACCGGCGTGCCCGTGAAGTCACCTTCGCCGCCCGCGGCTTGCGACGAGAACGTCCACGCCGGTGCCAGGCGCGCCGCGTTGCCGCGCCCGATGACGTGCTCGTCGTCCTGGTTGCGCGTGTTGGCAAAGTCGTGGCCGTACGAGCGCCACTCACCGCCCGCGGTCGGCGGTGCCGGTCCGGGGGTCGGTCCCGGCGGCGGCGAGGCGCCCGGTGCGTGCGCGCCTGGCGCGGTGACCGCGAAGGCGCCGCGCATGAACGGGTGGATGCGGCAGAAGTACGTGTACGTCGCCCCCGGCTCGAAGCCGTTGGCCGCGGTGACGTTCAGCGTCCACGTGGGCTGCTGCTTGGCGGGACCGATGTTGCCAGGCGGGCCGTACCCGAGCTCGCCCGAATCGAACTCGATGGGCTTGCCCGTGCTGGAGCGCCCGTCGGCGAGGGGGAAGGCGATGCCCGTCGCGCCGGTGCACGGGTACGCGCAGGCGGTCACCGAGTGGTAGATGTCGGCCGCCGCGTCCCAGTTGTCGAAGGTGAGCGAGCCGCCGAGGGGGACGGTGGGGATGCCGGGGGACAGTGTGGCCGAGCCGCTGTCGCCGGGCTGGTAGGAGAAGGCGGCGATCTCGACGCGGCTCGCGGGCGACCCGATCCGCATGGGCAGCGTGCCGTTCGGGCCCCCGTGGTGGTTCGCCTCGGCCATGTGCCCGTGGGTGACGGTGCCCTTGTCGCACAGGGTCGGCGTCGGTGCGCGGAGGCCACCCGAGGTACAGGCCTCGCTCGTGTCGGCGGGCGCTTTGATCGGGTCGAGGCCGGGCGCCGTCGGCCCGTTCGAGCCATCGGGCGCGAGCCACGCCACGGCGATGCCCATGTCCTCGTACGTCGACTGGGTCTCGGCGTCGTAGGTCGCACTCATCCAGATGGTGTCACCCGGCTCGACGTGGACGCCCCAGCGCGGGAGTCCGGTGACCGACATCGACAGGTCCCAGGAGGTCGGGGGACCGCCTTCCTTCGTCGGCGTCTTCCAGTTCCAGTAGTGCGCCTCGGACGTGAAGATGCGCCGTCGCTCGGCGGCGCGCTGCAGATCGACGTCGACGTCGAGGCCACCGGGATGCAGATGGCCCCCGATACCGATGATCGTGCCGCCCTGGAAGTTGGGGACCTGCGCGTACGGTTTGCCGCGCGCCGGTAACCGGTAGGGCGTTCCCGTGCCGTTGCCTGCCGCCCCCTGACCGGTGAAGGTCTTGCCCCACGGGTCGAAGTCCGCTGTCTTTTCGTTCGGCCACGTGCACACGTAGTGCCCAGTGACGGGATCCTTGTGGCCGTACTTCCGCTGCACGTTGAACACCGGGTACGTCGACGGCCGCACGTCGAGCCAGAGGGGGAGCGCGGGGCGTAGGCCCACCGTCTTCTCGGCCACGTCCTTCGCGACATAGTCGACGTCGTAGGTGATCCACACGTTGTCGGGCTGCGAGCGCTGGTTATGGACCATGTAGAGCAACTGCCAGGTGTCCGTGGCCTTCACCGGCATCCCGTAGCCGCGTGGGAGGTCAAAGATCGTCTTCTCCTCGCCCGACGCGAAGAAAGCACTGTTGCCGTAGTTCCCGTTGAGCGAGTACCAGACCCCGTGGTGAAGGTGGATCTCCTCGATGGGCGGCACGCTGCCATCGGCGCGCACAAGGTTCGGGCTGAGGCGGGTGACGTAGCCGTCGTAGGCGGGCTTCTCGATCGTGATCGGCTGGATGATCACGTCGTTCTGGCCGGGACGCACGTGGATCGGGCCGAAGGCGAAGTGCAGGCGCTGACAGGCGCCGTGGTAGCGCTCGTAGTTCGGACCCGCCCAACCCTCCTGCTTGTACTGCGCCGCCTCGTACGTGTTGCCGCGGTCGACGGTGCAGGGACTCGGCGCGAGGGGGTGGACGAAGCCAGGCTCCGGCAGAGGGGGCGCGGCGCGCGATGTCCCGGAAAAGAGCGGCACGGCGAGGACGGCGGCGACTGCCACCGCGACGCGCTGCCGCCACCGCTTCATGCTGCGCGCCTCCACGCTCGTCGGACTGGTGGCCAAGATTCCGTGCTGGGGTGGCCGTTTCCTGCCTTCTCGCCCTTTCAGGCAGGTCGTAAACAGCGTGTCGACGAATTCGTGCGCAGACCGAAGGTGGATCCCGCTGGGGAGTGACGCCGTTCCGTGGGCGACCGCCCACAGCACGAGGCTGACGCGCTATCCACGGCGATGAGTGTCGCGACTACGACGCCCGCAGCTTGTGCCCCGCTCGCGCCCAGCGGTTCAGGTTCAGCGAGAGCATCCGGTGCCGGAGACGGTCGGGGAGGCGCGACACGACGCCCGCCATCTTCGCGTCCGGTCCCACCAGATAACGGTGTTTGGGCCGCGCCGACGTCAGGGCGTGCTGCACCGCGTCGGCCACCTTGGAAGCAGGGATCCCCTTCTTGCCGCCCTCGGCCACGAAGCCGTAGAGCATGTCCAGGTGGCGCTCGTAGCGAACCTTGGCGTCGGAGTCCAGTGTGGCGACGACCCGGGCCAGCTGTTCGTCCGCCTTGCTCCAGATCTCGGTCTTGATCTCCCCGGGCTCGACACAGGCCACCTTCATTCCGAAGTCCTCGACCTCGAAGCGCAGGGACTCGGAGATCGCCTCGATGGCGAACTTGCCGGCGGAATAGGGCGCCATCAGTGGCGCCGCGGCTCGACCACCGATCGAGCCGATGTTGACGACCCGGCCCCGCGCCGTCCGAAGCAGCGGTAGGCACTCCCGCGTCATGTTGACCACCCCGAAGACGTTGACGTCGAAATGCCAGCGCCAGTCGTCGTCGGAAACGATCTCGATAGGTCCTCCCTCGGATACCCCGGCGTTGTTGACAAGCCCGTCCAGTCCGGCGCGACCGAGTTCTTCGCCAAGGCGAGCCATCAGGGCCGAGATGTGGTCGCCGTTGGTCACATCGAGGATCACCGGCCGCACGTCACCCGTTGCGCTCGCCTTCAGTGCCTCGCCATCGTCGTCCTTGCGCACTCCGGCGTAGACCGTCCACCCCTCTTCGGCCATGCGTTCGGCGCAGGCACGCCCAATGCCGGTCGACGTCCCGGTGATCACCACGCTGCTCATACGGCCTCCAGCTGTTGACGTGGCCGCCATGCTTGCAGGTCACGTCTGCAGCCGCTACGAGATGGGGTGACCCTCGGCGGTGTCGGGGAAATGCACCGCTTTTTCGTTTAGATAAGGACACGGGGAGGACTGCTGCGAGGGGGGCGACCGCGCGCCCGGCGAGGAGGAGTGACTTGGTTGGAAGACGGGCGAGGAGACCGGCGGGGGCGGTGGGGTTGGCCGCCCTCGGCGCAGCGGTGGTGGCGGTGGCGGCATCGGGTGCGGTGATTCCCCAGGGGCGGGTGCGGCCCAATCTCCAGTTTGGTGCGTTGATCAACGGCCGAAGTTCGACGGCGACGGTGAGCATGGGTTGCTTCGGCGCCGTCAGACCTGGCGAGCGCGGGCACCCAATGAACGGCCAGACCCTCGAGGTGTTCCGCCCCGAGGCGCTGCGAGTCCAGGGCTACACAGGCGCCAACGCCACATCCATCGTGGCCCGATTTTCCGACGACCCATCGGTCACGGTCAGCTTCAATCGCTTCGGTGTCACCAAGGCCTTGCCGACGACGTTGAGCTTGCCGTGCTCGGGCTCCGGCCAGGTCACCTTCACGCCCGAGCCGTTGAGCCCCAGTGCCCGGGCGGCTTCGGTCACCGTGGGATACGCCTCCCAGCCGTAAAGGCGGGAGGGGAGCCCACGCGCAGGGACTTCTCTTTGCGGCTGGGGATCTGCCTTTAGTGGTGGCGGTTGGTCTTTTTTGTCGACGACCCGGCGACCACCGAGAGCGTTGCCGTCGCCCGGGTGCCGCGATCGCCCGTGGCCTTGAGCGCGTAGGTCCCGGGCGCATCGCCGCCTTGGGGTGTGTAGGTCGAGCTGACGGTCCCATCGGGACCTGCGGTGTGGGGTGGGCCGATGAACGGATGTCCCTTCGGAGGGTCGACCTCAAACGTCATCGCCTCACCGGGCTTGAGACCACTGGCCTTGAGGTTGAATACCGTACCGACAGGCCCAGCGGAC